>NZ_JBHINR010000048.1:103579-105520 GCF_042195105.1 Bartonella sp. CL436QHHD
GAATAATGATTCTGCGGATCCTCATACAATGGCTTCACGTCTTGTTTATAATCCAGATAATCGGCTTGAGGCTAAAAATACAGCCTATCCTAGTTGGCAGCATGGGTATTTTGATGCCAAAATGAATAAAAAAGTTGAAGAGGCGTTGTTTCAAAAAGATCCGCAAAAACGGGCACAAATATATGCTGATTTACAACGTGAACTTATGCAAAAAGGACCTTATGCGTTTATCTATCAGAAATATACTGTTATTGCGATGACGCCTGATGTCAAAAAGTGGGTTTGGAATAGTGCGCCACATATTTTTTATAGTAAAATTGAAAAATAAGAGTGTCTTCAATGCTGTTCAATAGATAAAGGGCATCGTCATGATATATTCGGCGTATTGTATAAATTTTCAAGTTTTGCAATGCGTCGAAGATTATAGGTAATGCGTGATATATTGTTGAATGTCTTTTCAAGACATTCGTTTAAAGATATTTTTCATTCTCATTAGAGGTGTATTTAAGTGGATGTTAAGATCGATATTTCAATTTCTCTGAATTAGAAAGTGGTCAATTTATTTGTTAAAAAACTGAGTATAACATAAAGAAACTAAGTGTAACAAATATCGCGGAATTTAGTGGTGCTAAAGGTGCAAAGGTTTTGCTGTGTTGAAGGAAAGTTTTGTTATGGGTGGGTACACAAGGGATATCAGTTTTTTATAGTGTTCATATTTTCTTTTTCTTTGAAAGATGATGAGATGTCATTTGGAGGGTGTTATTTTACGGGGAGTGATGAAAAAATTAAATTTTCTTTTGAAGAAGGAATAAAAGTCGTTGCACTTGGCAAACTGACAAATTTTCCTGTTTTATCAAATCGTCAAATTATTATGAAGGCTCTTTGTTATTAAGGTACTTGAGCCAAAAGGGGTAGTGCTTTGATGGTATAGAACACGCCGGAAGAAATACGAGACAAGCTTGCTTAACAAGATAGAAAAAATACAGGTTTTATAGTCTTCAATAGTAGGCGTTATGATATCGTGAATAAGCTCTGTTGTTGGTGAGCGTTCATTGTATATCAGAGTGTTTTCCTTTGTATGTTTTAGTTTGGCTTATAAGTGTAGACAGGAGGAGTCATTGACAAGAGGTGCTTGTTCTTGAAGGTTTTAAAGTTTGATCTTTAGGAGCCTATCGTTCGTCTAAACTTAATTATTAAGCACGTTTTGCTGCATGGGGAATTTATACAATAAACGTTAAAAGGAAAATTCTATGAACGTGAAAGGTTCTATGAACGTGAAAAGAAAAATATTGAAAAAGGGCGGTTCTTTTATTTCTGCTGTTCTTGCAATGGGGATGTTTGTGCAACAAGTTTCAGCGAAAACACCTGCTGATACGCTTGTGATGGCTTGGAATCTCGATCCAATAAGTACATTTGACCCTGCACAACTCAATGACCGTTATGGAATTGAATTGGTTAACAATATTTGTGATAATTTAGTCGTTTCTGCTACAGATGATGCTACTAAAATGGTTCCCTCGTTAGCGAAGAGTTGGGATGTTTTAAGTGATGATCAGAGTACTGTGATTACTTTTCATTTGCGTGATGGTTTGAAGTTCAACGATGGTCGTCCTGCGAATGCCAATGATCTTGTTTGGGGTATGAAGCGGGTTGTCAAATTGAAATTGTCTAATGCGGCAACATTTAATGAATATGGGATTACAGAACAAAATGTTGATGAGGCTTTTCAAGCACCGGATGACAAAACGGTGGTGATGAAATTTGATAAACCTTATCCAGCAGAGCTCATTCTTAGCAATATTTCCACTAATCGCACTGCTGCCTTGCTGGATCGTGAGACACTCATGAAAAACGAACAAGATGGTGATATGGGAAACCGGTATTTGGCAAGTCATTCTGCTTGTGTTGGTCCTTATCAGCTAGAGAGTTGGCGTCCTGGAG
>NZ_JBHINR010000079.1:0-6500 GCF_042195105.1 Bartonella sp. CL436QHHD
TTGTGCAGCAATGCTTGCACCAAAACGATGAGGAAAATTCAACATAGCATCACGGTGCGCTCTTCCAAACTCACGCGCTGCCTTTTTCATTTCTTCTCGATCAACAGTGGTTTCGCGCAATCGTTCAAGGGCAATCTTTTCGCTTTCAAGCGCAACTTGCATTCGCTCCAGTTTTATCTTGTATTCATTGGCTCCATCTGTAGAGGCTTGTTTGATCTTTGTCCGCGCTTGACCATCAGGCGCTAAAAATGGAGCAGGGCGCTTTGTTGGATTCTCATTCCAGATGCTTGTGGCAAGGGCTTCATTGACAGAACCATCTTCAAAAAGAGCCGCATCAAATTTACCTGTCTTTATCCGAGAAACCACCGCATTATGTGAAACACCCATCTTCTTCGCAAACGCACGAACCGATAGACCCTTACGCGTTTTCTTATTCATAGTTGCTCCATTTTGAATGGTATATACGAATTATTGTACACTTTAATTATTGACAAGGTTTTATTTTTCGTGTACATAAAATATATGAAGATAGTGTGGGATGAACCAAAAAGAGCTTTAAACATTGATAAACATAAGCTTGATTTTGCTGATGTTATTTACTTTGACTGGGAACATGCTCTTATTGATGCAACACATTCAAACCGCATGAGGTCTATTGGACATTTTGCGGATGGCACAACAGTTATTGTTTTTGCAAGCTTGGCAATGAAGCGATATCCATTATCAGTTTTCGTCAAGCGAATAAAAAAGAAAGAGAGGTTTTCAATGACTATCAAAAAAAACTTTGAAGCAGGATGTGATTATACAAAAGAAGATTGGGACGCTGTGGATTCTCTACCACTAACAGATGAAGAACTTGCACGCTTAAAGCCAGTTAAAGATGTTTTACCACCCTCCTTTTTTAAATATGTAACAGAAGAACGCCGTAAACGTGGGCGTCCACCCGTTGAATCTCCCAAACAAGCGGTTACTTTACGTCTTGACCCAAACGTTATTGCCTCTTTTAAAAAACAAGGAAAAGACTGGCGAACACGTATGGGTGAAGTCTTAAAAAAAGCAAGTGGTTGTTAAGCCAAACGATCTCGCCACTCTAAAAAATGTGCTTTACAGTTGAAATTAAACTTCAATTGTATTACATTGAAATACAGTTACAAGAGGAGAAATCATTATGGCTGCCAGTCGTATGGTTCAAGCGCGTGTACCAGAAGAAATTCAAAATGTTGCTAGTCAAGTTATTCAAGCCTCTGGTTTATCAGTAAGTGATGTCGTGAGAGTATTGATGACACGCATTGCGCAAGATAAAGCTATTCCGTCCTTTTTGTTTCAACCCAATGCGGAAACCATAGCGGCTTTTGCTGAACTGGATGAGGGCAACTTAAAAAAGTTTCATTCCGTAGACGAATTATTTGATGATCTCTATGCGGACGATTGAACGTACCACTATCTTCAAACGTGATTTCAAGCGTGAAATGAAAGGACAGTATCGGCATCTTTTAGATACTGATTTGCGCCAAATCATTGCAGCATTAGCAAATGATCAACCTTTAGAACCTCGATATCATGACCATGCATTGACTGGGAATTGGAGCAATTATCGAGATTGCCATATTCGACCTGACTTAGTGTTGATTTATCGCTTGATTGGTCAAGATCGATTGATTTTAGTGCGTCTGGGCTCCCATTCAAAACTTGATCTTTAAACCACCTCCCCATTTTGAGAACGGGAGGGGAGATGTGTTTTAAATCTAAGCAGCTTTTACGACAGATCTTGCTAAAACGCCCTTAGCTTCTTTTGTAACTGATTTGTAATGATCAAGCTCTTTTTCGAGGTTATTTGCATCTAACAAATGTCTCATCATCAATCCTAAGATTTCTCCAACACCAGCAGTTTTTTTTAACACTCATAAGAAAATAATTCATTATCAACAAATTGGCTTTTTAGTTTCTTTTCACATTCAATAAAATAACGGCGTGCTTGATGTCCTTTCTCATTGCGTTCAACCATTGAAAGCTCTTTCGCCATGTCTAGGGTGAGATGATATTCTTTACTTATAACATTTTTACGTTTCCCAATTTTGGGAAGCGTTAAAATATAGTCTTTTCCCTCTTCAAATACATACTGATTAATGCGGTTCGTAATCCAAGTAGCAAAACGTTTTCCTATTGCCAAAAATGTATGTAATTCACGTGCATTCACTGTCTGAACGATATCACCATTAACCGTAGTTTGATGTAAGTCAATTAAATATTGTGCCATGATTTGGCTCCTATGTGCTTAAAGGTTTTCTATTGACACTCTAAAAGATGCCGGGTGCTAGAAAACACGGCACATAGCCCGTCGTTATGCTTTCCCCACAAGGGTATTGTATAGCATAACTACACCCGACAAAGTTATTATATGCGCCTAACATACAATGAGTCAAAGTCTTTAATGTGCGGAAGACTGATTATTTCGGCAACCAATCCGCTATGTGTTTAAGGTGTTTTCTAGGCACCTGGTTCAAAAATACCTATTACTATAGAATTGTCAAGTAACAAAAATTACTTCTTGCTAAGAAAACGTTTCACATATTGTACAATGTACAGTTGATTTGAAAATTCTGTCGCTAGCGATAGTTCGCGCTCGCCTGCCCCGCAACGAAGCCAACCCGCTGGGAAGTACCTTTTGAATTGATTTTATTGACTTTTTTTATGAAAAAACAAAGCATAAATGATGATCTTTTTTTAAATTGCAATAAGAATATGTAATGCTTAAACTCATAAGGATATGTAAGATATAGATAAAGCTTGAGAACATGATCTAGCCTTTCTTGTTGGCAGCATATTCTTGACGTTTAAGTTGTCTCTGTATGTTTTCAGTTAATCTTTCATTGGCATATTGTGCAATAGCACTTGCAATCCTGGCTTGGACATCACTTTAGCAATTGAAGGTCCTTCTTGTTTTGCAATGGGGAATTGATCTCCGTCATCTCTTTGAAACACATTCCCTCCCATTTTCAATTCAACACGCTTTGGAAAACTGCCTCCTTTGATAAAACCATGGGGTAAGATTTCTTTCTTTCCAAACAGTGTGTAAGTTATGCCGCGTTTTGTTTCGTTTACTTTAAAAAATTTAAGAGGTATTGGTATTCCAGAACCAATGATATCTGTCTCAAGAAACCTTGCTGTCGCCTTTTCTTTAATATAAACACCTCTTCTTATACGCTTTATTTGGGTTGATGAGATGTCTGCAACTTGCTTTTCAGTAAAGCGTTCAACTTGTTTTGCTGCAGTGTTTAGAGCATTACGCAGAGTCCAATTAAGGGGAGGGGCTTGAAGGCTTGTGAAGGTATCTTTTGCCTGTTGAAGATACCATTTTGGGTGGATAATTAATTTCAACTTCTAAGCCTTTTTTGGGGTAGGTATTGATGGTTTGGAAGCTTTAGATTCTTTTGGTTTTTCGAGAGAGGTTTCCTCTGTTACTGTTTCAGATGATATTTGGTTGGGTTCTTTTTCTACTTGCTTAATGTGTTCAATTGTCTTGTCGGGTTTTATTTTTGTTTGAACATTAACAAAAGGTTTAGCAGCATTTGCACGCTTGAGACGTGCGTAGACTTGATTGGAAACTTCAACAAATGGATTATTGGGTGTTGATGGTTCAAAGCGAACAGTGCTTTTATTGTCGCCAACAACACACATTGGCTTAGTGATGACAGCTTTCATCATTGCTCCTTTTAAGTCATAATTAATGACATCATTAGTCAAATATTGACTTTTATTCTGTGAAAAATTGATTAGCCAGAATTAGCAAGAAAACAGGGCTTTCTAGCCACGCTTCAAGTTCACATTTTGCTGAATTTTTAAGGGATATTTTTAAATATTAGACACAATACCACTCCCACCGTGCCATCATTCAATACGAATTTTTACACCATGTCAACAAAAAAATCTATATTTTGTATTTTTTATTTTAAAATAGAATATATAGATTTTTCTAAAACATTTTAGATTTTATAAATTATTGTGAAATTATTATAGGAGGGAAAGACAATGACAGGTCCAGAAATATTAGATGCCATGTATATAGTATCAATGATAGTTATATCCCTCTTAACTATAGCGTTTTGTTTGCCTGCCGCTTTTTGATTTTCATTAATAGTTTGCGGATCATATGCAATTACACGCTTTTGCAAAAAAGTCGAGAGTGAGAAATTTTTTCAGATTGATGAGCTAAATATTAAGCTCGTGACGGGCTGCTGTTGCCAAAAAAGCAGATCTTGTTAAACCTCTCTCTTGTGCACAATTATCAATTGCACGTAAAAGCCCTCGTTCAATTGATATATTTGTGCGTATCACTTCTGCATCATTTTCAATAAAGGGGACTTGTATTAAAAAAGCTCCTTCTGACAAAGCTGTTTTGACAGATTCCCGTTGTATGACTTCTTCAAATTTTGAAGGAATAGGCACTCTATCTATATCTTCACAATAAAGTTGGAGTGCTTCTGTTGCATTTGCGATTAAATTTTCTTCCTTATCAGCAGCAGAAAAAAGTCCCTCAAAATCAGGAAACTGAACACCAAAAGCAGAGTCTTCATCTTTATGAACAAGAGCTTTTCCATAGACTTCAGCATTGCCATAAACTTGACCACAGACTTGAGAAAAATGGCGTATTTTTGCATTTTCATACACCCTTGCATGACCGTAGACACAAGCCTCATCATAGACCCAGCAATTGCCATCATGGGATAGGTTAACTTCCTTTTCAATAAAGCCGCCTAAAGACCCCGCCTGTACATCATCGAAATCTTTTAAAGCTTTAATGCGATAAAGGCTTATAATATTTCGAGTAAGAGCATGTTTGATTTTTTTGATTTCACTGGTTAATTCGTATTTTTTGCACATGCTAAAATTTGGAATGGGAAAATTTGAAAGAGGGGCGCCCCCGCCGCGCCCGTGCTTTCATTTACACTGCTTTATTGATTAGACCCAGACAATCTCTAATTCACCATAAGGAGAGAGACGTTCAGTATAGGTTTTTATTTTAGTAGACCCGCCGACATTTTCACGAATAACAGCAATGCCATGAATATTGGCATTTTCATAAACATGTACATTATTTGCTATACGAGCATTTTCATAAACCCTTGCATTTTCATAAACGTGACCATTTTTAAACACAAGAGCCTCATCATACACCCAGCAATTCCCATCATGAGAGAGGTTGCTTTCACTTTCAATAAAGCCACCCAGATCGCCAGCCTTAACATCAGCAAAGTCTTTTAATGCTTTAATGCGATAAAGGGTATGATTACCAAATACACGCGATTCATCACAAATGCAAGCAGAGCCACTTATTTTTGCATTGCCCCCGACATGAGCATTATCACAAATCACGGCATTATCATAAAGTTGTGCATTGCCTTCAATTACAACGGCATTGCTAGCATGAGTATTGCCTGAAAGTTTAGCATTATCCTTTAATGTCCTTCCTTCAAAAATAGCATTTCCATAAATTTAAGCATTACCATAGACATCAACAAAAAAGCTTTTTACTTTAGCATTTCCAAAGACGCGTGCATTTTGAAAGACCCGTGCTTTATTATAAACCCAGCAATTGCCCTCATGAGATAAGTTGCTTTCATTTTCAATATACCCCCCTAAATCGCCTTTTTTGACATCATCAAAATCTCTTAAGGCTCTAATTCGAGTTAAGAAATGACCATCGATATATTCACAATCATCAATAAATTCGTATTTTTTTGCAGGCTCTTGTTGATTAGCAAGCGCGGTTTCATTTGAAATAGAAGAGATAATGGGGGTGTTGTTTGAATTTGTCATAATTAAAACCTATCTGTTTAAAAGTTTGTNCTCTTGTTGATTAGCAAGCGCGGTTTCATTTGAAATAGAAGAGATAATGGGGGTGTTGTTTGAATTTGTCATAATTAAAACCTATCTGTTTAAAAGTTTGTTATTGACAGCCCATAAGGGCGCCGGGCGCTAACAAACACGGCAGATAGTCCGTTGCTATGCTTTTCCCTCGCGAAGGGTATTGTATAACATAGCTACACCCGACAAAATCATCATATATGCTAACAAAAGCATAAAAGATAGTCAGTTTTTATAACAGGATTAGGTTTATCGTAACCTATTCGCTATCTGTTTTAGTGTTTGTTAATCACTTGAGTATTTATATAACAAAATACGTATTTATTGTCAAATAATATTTTATCTTTTTTGATATTTTTTTATATTTTTTAAATACGTTGTGTATTGATAATATCTTATGATTATGAATTGCTTCTTTTATATTTATGTGCTTTTAAAGCTATATTACAGGCTTTGTGAAACGATTGCGTATTTTCTGAATCTATACATTTATAATATTTTAGAAACGCTCTCATTATGCGTATTTTAAACTTTATAACCTATCAATTTTATTGCTAAATGGCTTTTAAGATTTCTGTTAATTTCTTTTAATAACACATTTTAGACTTAACAGCCTTTATAGGGACTGTCTTTAT
>NZ_JBHINR010000072.1:0-5523 GCF_042195105.1 Bartonella sp. CL436QHHD
GGATTAAACCTTATCCTCGTATTGAAGGCTTTCAAGAAGAAAAGAAAAAGCTTTTAGACTTATGGTGGCAATGGGTTGATGAAGCAGATTATGATGAAGATACCAGCTTTTATGGGCTGCAAGCAACCATTGCACGAGAGGTCTTTTTAACCGGAGAGTGCTTTGTAAGATTGCATTATGTTGATCTCTACGGACGCTCTGGTGTACCGCTTCAATTACAAGTTTATCCCACGGAAATGTTGGACCTTTCCTACAATGGACCGGCTGAGATTGAAGGCAATTACATTCGTATGGGAATTGAATTTAATGCCAGTGGCAAGCGCGTTGCTTATCATTTCTGGGAACATCACCCCTATGATGATGTCCCTGCAAATATGGCATTTGAGAGCCAAGAGCGCGTGCGTGTCCCCGCTGAAATGATCCTGCACATCAAAGAGCGCCGTATCGCAGGACAATTGCGCGGTTCTCCCAAAATAACGCGCTGTATGACAAAGATCTTTCAACTCGAATCCTATGACGACGCAGAACTCGATAGAAAAAGGACGGCGGCTCTTTTCGCAGCGTTTGTCAAGGACAATTCACCAAACGTCGAAAAATTATCCGATAATCGTGATAAAAACAACGTTGAAGAAGAATACAAAGCACCTGTCATTGCGCCCGGTGCATCTCTTTATTTAGGAGAGAATAAAGAAGTTACATTCTCAAATCCTGTTGAGGTTGGTGGCTCTTATGAGGCTTTTCAATTTCGCAATATCTTGAAAATTTGTGCAGCACTTAATATGCCTTATGCCGTTGTGACTGGAGACGTTACGCGGGGGAATTTTTCAAATGTACGCACCTCCATCATTCAGTTTAGACGGCACGTCAAACAATGGCGTGAACATATTATTGCCTTTCAGTTTAACCGCATTGTTTGGGAGCGTTTTGTTGAAATGGCAGTGCTTGCTGGATGCGTCAATTTGCCAGGGTGGGAAGAAAATTCCTTGCCATGGCTTCAATGTGAAAGCTTTGCTCCCCCGCTTGAAATGATTGATCCAAACAAGGATATCTCAGCGGAAAAAGAAGAAATTCGTGCAGGCTTGAAAACACGACGCATGGCACTTGCCGAGCGCGGCTTTGATATCGACAGCATTCATGCCGAACTTGAAGAAGAGCACACAGACGCTCGTGCGCGCGGCTTATCTTTTGACACGGATATGGCAGCGCCTTCTGGTGAAAATCAAGCGATTGATACAGCAGATTCAGAACCTTCTGAGACTTATGAAAGTAACCAAGGCAGTGAGGCACATAAAAATGGTGAATAATCTTGATATGCCGTTCTTGGCATCACGGCTTTTTGGGGTTCCACATATGCTTGCCTCGACAAAACTTGATGTCATTTTGAATGCTCTTGCACCGCGTCTTTTTGAGGGAGAAAAGTTTGCCCCTGGGGCTTTTGCGCAAGGGGATACAACGGCTTTAAGACCCCCTGAAACTTATGTAGTACAAAACAATGTTGCCATAATACCGGTTCATGGCACGCTTGTGCGCCGTGGTGCATGGCTTGGGGCTTTATCGGGGCTAACCTCTTATGAAGGTTTAAGGGCTTCTTTTCGTGAAGCCATTGCACAACCTGATGTTCGCGCTGTTTTACTTGATATTGACAGCGGCGGTGGAGAAGCCGGTGGTGTCTTTGATTTGGTTGAAGAGTTTCAAACACTCTCAAAACAATACAATAAACCCATTTGGGCACATGCCAATGAGTTTGCTTGTTCAGCGGCTTATGCCATTGCTTGTTCTGCTTCTCAAATATGGGTTGCTCGCACGGGTGTTGTNTGATTTGGTTGAAGAGTTTCAAACACTCTCAAAACAATACAATAAACCCATTTGGGCACATGCCAATGAGTTTGCTTGTTCAGCGGCTTATGCCATTGCTTGTTCTGCTTCTCAAATATGGGTTGCTCGCACGGGTGTTGTGGGCTCGATTGGGGTTGTTTGCGCCCATCTTGACCAATCTCGTGCGGATGAAAAACACGGGCATAAATGGACCTTTGTCTTTGAAGGTGATCACAAAACCCATGGCAACCCTCACGAACCCTTGAGCGNAGGCTCGATTGGAGTTGTTTGTGCTCATCTTGACCAGTCCCGTGCAGATGAAAAACACGGGCATAAATGGACCTTTGTCTTTGAAGGTGATCACAAAACCCATGGCAACCCTCACGAACCCTTGAGCGATACAGCACAGATAAAAATGCAAGCCGATTGCGCCCTGCTCTACGAGATGTTTGTCGATTTGGTGGCGCAAAACAGACGCTTAAATGCTGCTGCAATTCGTGACACAAAAGCAGAAACTTTTATAGGCACCCAAGCGATCACGCTTGGATTAGCAGATGTGCAAGGCACCCTTGCGCAAGCTTTGGAAGCCTTAACGGATTCCATATCACAAAACCCAACATCAACAACAAAAGAAGGACAAAACACATGGCACGCACACAATACCGCGCTGAAGAAGAGGATGACGAAAAGATTGTCGACATCATCAATGACGAGGAAGAGGACGAAGACGATAGCGACATCGACAAAAACGCCGAAGACTTCGACGATGAAGAAGAAAACGAAGATGAAGATGAAGACAATGAGGACAAGCAGGAAAACATAAAAGCTGCTCTTGAAAAAGAAAGAAAGCGCGCAAAAGCACTAACAACCCTTGAAAGGCAAGCAAAGCACTTNTGATGACGAAAAGATCGTCGACATCATCAATGACGAGGAAGAGGACGAAGGCGATAGCGACATCGACAAAAACGCCGAAGACTTCGACGATGAAGAAGACGAAGATGAGGATGAAGACAACGAAGACAAGCAGGAAAACATAAAAGCTGCTCTTGAAAAAGAAAGAAAGCGCGCAAAAGCACTAACAACCCTTGAAAGGCAAGCAAAGCACTTAGGCGTTTCTTTTGACGCAGCAAAAGCTATTCAAAAAGGTATGAGTATCGAGAAAGCACGCCAGTGTGTGTTGACGGCTGCTAGCTCTCAAAGCGCGTCTTTAAAAGTCTCGCCTTATACCCCTCATAGTGATGGGACGAGCAAGGCAAAGATTCATACAAAATGGGAAGCAGCTTGGAGGGCAGTGAAATGACGAATATTATTTATGACGACGTACGCAATGGCGCTTATCTTGGACCCTACGACCCCGATATGTCAAACGAAGAAGTGGTGTTTGCATCAGGAGCATTCATTGAAGCTGGAACTGTCATGGGAAAGATAACCGCAACGGAACACTATGTCCCCCTTAATCCAGCAGCAGCAGATGGCAGTCAAACACCGGCAGGGATTTCTTTTGCTACTGTTGATGCCTCTGAAGCAGATCAACGTGCCGTGATTACAGCACGCTTATGCACTGTAAAAGCTTCTGAACTGCTATGGCCAGATGCCATCACGGATGAGAAAAAGAAAGCAGNGGGAACTGTCATGGGAAAGATAACCACAACGGAATACTATGTCCCCCTTAATCCAGCAGCAACAGATGGCAGTCAAACACCGGCAGGGATTTCTTTTGCTACTGTTGACGCAACAGGCGCCGATCAACGCGCTGTGATTACAGCACGCTTATGCACTGTAAAAGCTTCTGAACTGCTATGGCCAGATGCCATCACGGATGAGAAAAAGAAAGCAGCCATTCAGTCTTTAGAAGACCATAACAACATTCTATTGCGATAGGAGAATGCACACATGGATATGAATTTTTTTAAACATGATGCTTTCTCAAGCATCACAATGATGAAAGCCATCGAAAACTATGAGTTTCAACCTGGTCTTGTAAGTTNAAAAACAACATTCTATTGCGATAGGAGAATGCGCACATGGATATGAACTTTTTTAAACATGATGCTTTCTCAAGCATCACAATGATGAAAGCCATCGAAAACTATGAGTTTCAACCTGGTCTTGTAAGTTCTCTTAATCTCTTTGAAGAAGTTGAAACCAGTACCACAGTGGTTGGGATTGAACGGCGTGATAATACATTTTCGCTTATTCAAACCAGTGAACGTGGCGCACCTTTGACAGAAGGTGATANTCTCTTAATCTCTTTGAAGAAGTTGAAACCAGTACCACAGTGGTTGGGATTGAACGGCGTGATAATACATTTTCGCTTATTCAAACCAGTGAACGTGGCGCACCTTTGACAGAAGGTGATAGAGAGGGTCGTAATCTTCGGTTTTTCAAAACAACACGGATTGCCAAAAGTGATACGGTGAAATCAGAAGAAATCCAAAACCGTCGTGAATTTGGCGCAGAAGATCAGTTAGAGACAGCAATGAAATATATTGCCAGAAAACAAAAGAAACTGATTTCTGAAATCGAATTGACATGGGAAAATATGCAGCTTGGCGCTGTTCAAGGTGTTGTCCTTGATGCTGATGGTTCCGTAATTGTCGATTGGTACAAAGAATGGGAAATCACACCACCAAAGCCCATTGACTTTAAACTGAATACAGAGACAACCAATGTTGCTGACAATGTTGATCAAGTCATTATGAGGATGATTGAGGCTTCAAAGGGAGCGTTTTCTGATCGTTCACGCATTATTGGGCTTTGTGGAAATGAATTCTTTTCCAAGTTGAAAAACCATAAAACAATTCGTGAAACTTATCTCAACACAGCCTTAGCACAAACACTCAATAGCGCCGGAGGTGTTGCAACACCAAGCGCTCTTGGATCGGGGAGCTTTGGCAGTTTTGACTTTGCTGGTGTCACTTTCATTAATTACCGGAGTATCCACAACTATAATGTGAGTGCGAAGGCTGGAACAAAGCGCGCCATAGGCATTAAGCCTGATGAATGCCAATTCTTTCCTGTTGATGCGCCTGGTGTCTTCCAAAAAACCTTTGCTCCTGGTGAAAGCTTGGATTTTGCCAACACGGTTGGAAGACCTCTCTACACCATGCTTATCGTCGACCACGACCGTAATGCATGGGTAAAACCGGAGGTCTATAGCTATCCGCTTTACATCTGTACACGCCCTGAAATGCTGTTTAAAGCAGTGATTGGAGCGAAATAACATGCGATGGCACGGGCTGCTAAACCAAATGGTTAAAGATGTGCGCAACACTTTTGGGCAGCCCATCATCTACACGCGAAAAGACAACCAGCAATCTTTTCGTATCACAGCGATTTACGGCATTAAGCATTCAGAATCGGACGCCGGTGGCAGAATCCCCACCACAATTCCAAGAAAGGAACTTGATCTTTGTATCAATGACATCGGGGGAATACCACCAAACCCTCAAGATAGTGTTGTAATCATTTCCCCTGAAAACAGCAAAGCGCCCTCTTCTCAAGAGCACTTCACTGTCACAGATGTCCAAGCCTCAGAATCCGGTATGTATAAACTTATCTTGCGAGAGATAAAACAATGAAACATCCACGCGAAACGATAAGAGAAACATTTGTTACGTTGATCAAAGCAGCAAAGACGGCAGCTGGTGACAATGTTTTCAATATGCGTGATTTCAACTTTTCCGTTGAGAACACGCCTGCAATTAA
>NZ_JBHINR010000074.1:0-40795 GCF_042195105.1 Bartonella sp. CL436QHHD
AGCTCTGTTAGACGAACAATCACCCCAAGCTCTTTAAAACCATTCAAGAACAAGACACTTTACGGCATGCTTTCAAACCTAGATAAGACGCAAACCGGCTTCACATTCCACTCAATAAACTAAAAGCCCCCTGCTTATAACCACACCCCCACACACAATTGACAGTGCCTTTTTTGAATTTGGACCTTTTTTGTATTGCAGGCAGCGTCCAAACATTTCCAATATACCCCCTACAGAATTTCTCTCATAGCAAGCAAACGCTTCACGCTTGAGTCCTCTTCAGCCGTTTCTTCTTTTCACACCTTCCATCATCGATAAAAAAAATTTGTAAACACGATCCTCAAAAAATACTTTTTTAAAAAAGCTTACAACATCGCTTAGCGCCTCTGATAAACTATCATCATCTGTTTTTTATTTTTAAGCTTCAACCATAGCAGCACATACCGTATCGGCTCTCCTCCCCCCCCCTCAAAGTTGATAAAACAGCCCTAAAATACTCCCCACGAGGCAAAAACTTCAAAGAAGCAATATCAATTGAACAAACATTCTTGAATAAGAAATATTCCCTTCAAAGCTCCTCCAAGTATTCCCGCGAAACATAAAAATCAAGCATTGTCCCAAAAGAGCCAGTCAAGCCATTGCCAATAAACCGTTCTACGTCACTCAAACACCCACCCCCACTCATATTTTTGCTTTTTTACTTTGAATAAGCCATCCATCATACAGCCATTTCGAGCAGCCACCAGCAAGGTTATAAAAACTCTCCTGAAATACTTTATGAAAAAGAAGAGAGCGAGGTTATTTTATCCCTAGCAGAAACTCTGAAATTGTTTTATATTAAGGAGGGTGTTCTGCGCTTCTCGACAGGAAATAACGTATTCCTGAGACCTTAATGATCTCCAAGGGAGCTGTCCCTGATCAAGCCCGTGGGCTTTTTCATATGGCGCCCACCTATTTGTATAGGTTCCCGGGATCAGCTTTTTCCATCGGCTGTTGTGGATCACCCTTTATTTGTATAACTTTTTTGCATAAAAATTTTTCCAGCTAAAATTGAGAGCGTCCTTTTACATAAGACCAATGACGATACTCTCTTTTCAAGAAATAAAAATGACGAGGGGCTTTATTTTATAAAACAGACAGCACTGACAAAATAATCCCCTCTGTGAATCTGCTTCATCCCTTCGCACGCAAGCAACGCAAGAGCGGCTTTTTGCACCAAGATACCCCCTATAAAGAGCACACACTTTTTTCATGCTTTTTTTCATGAGCACAGCTCTTGTCCTAACAGAGATTTACAAAACGCCAACAATGAATAAAATATCAGCATCTTATAAAACAGACAGCACTGACAAAATAATCCCCTCTGTGAATCTGCTTCACCCCTTCGCACGCAAGCAACGCAAAAGCGGTTTATCGCACCAAGATACCCCCTATAAAGAGCACACACTTTTTTTCATGAGCACAGCTCTTGTCCTAACAGAGATTTACAAAACGCCAACAATGGATAAAATATCAGCATCTTATTAAAACAATTGACGAGACAATGACACAAAATCCCCTCTGTGAATCTGCTTCACCCCTTCGCACGCAAGCAGCGCAAGAGCGGCTTGTTGCACCAAGATACCCCCTAGAGCACACACTTTTTTCATGCTTTTTTTCATGAGCACAGCTCTTGTCCTAACAGAGATTTACAAAACGCCAACAATGGATAAAATGCCAGCATCTTATTAAAACAATTGACGAGACAATGACACATAATCCCCTCTGTGAATCTGCTTCATCTCTTCGCACACAGCAACGCAAAAGCGGTTTATCGCGTCGTGATGCTCTTTTAACAGAAGAGCGCGCACTCTTTTCGCAACGTGCTTGTTGCCACTTTATTGAATACCTTGAAAAGAAGGGAACCGATTTTTCACGCCTCATTTTAGCAGGCTATTGGCCCATTAAATCGGAAATTGACCCGCGTCCTTTACTGGATGCTGTAGCGTTACGCGGTGGACGTTTAGCCTTACCAGCAGTGCTTGATTCCACCACCATGATTTTCCGTGCATTTTCGCCCAGCACGATTTTAGAGCCCATGCGTTTTGGCACCTTTGGTCCCAGTGCCGACAATGAGGTTGTTGTCCCCAATAATATTATTGTTCCGCTTTCTGCGTTTGATCGTCACTGTCACCGTCTTGGCTATGGAGGAGGATACTATGACCGTGCTGTTGAAGCTCTTGAAAAACAAGGGCATCAAATGACATTATGGGGCATAGGGTTTTCATGTCAGGAGGTTTTCTCTATTCCCGCAGCAGAACATGATCTACAGGTACAAGGAATTTTTACAGAAAAAGGTTTCTTAAAATGTTAAAGTGTGATTAAAGCGCCTATGCGTTTTTTATTTTTAGGTGACATTGTTGGTAGCACAGGCTGTAAAGCTGTTTTTGAACACCTTCCTCAACTGATTGAGAAATGGCAGCTTGATTTTGTTGTGGTAAATGGTGAAAATGCCTCTGGTGGTTTTGGTCTTAAGCAAGAGACATATCAAGATCTTTTGATGACCGGTGTTGATGTTGTCACCACGGGCAATCATGCTTTTTCTCACAAAGAAGCATTGCAGTATGCCCATGAGAGTGATCGTTTTTTACGCCCTGCCAATTTTTCGAAAGAAACTCCCGGAAAAGGTGCTGGTGTTTTTACGGCAAAAAATGGCGCCCGTGTTCTTGTCGCCAATCTGTTGGGCAACGTTTTTATGCCGTGCAAAGTAGAAGATCCATTTGAAACAGCGGAAAATATTCTTCTTGCCTGTTCGTTGATGGAGCAAGCCGATACGATTATTTTTGACTTTCACGCAGAAACGACAAGCGAGAAGCAATGTTTAGGCCATTTTCTGGATGGTCGTGTGAGTGTTATCGTTGGCACACATACGCACATTCCCACGGCTGACGCGCAGATCTTAGAAGGTGGGAGCGCCTATTTAACAGATGCAGGCATGTGTGGAGATTATAACTCCTCTCTTGGAATGGATAAAGAAGAACCCTTACACCGTTTTCTTTATAAGACGAAGCAAGACCGTTTTGAACCGGCGTGTGGTCCCGCCACCCTTTGTGGTTTAGCGGTTGAGATTTCAGATCGCACCGGTTTAGCAGAAAAGGTCTCAGCGGTACGGATTGGTCCTCATTTAAAGCCTGAAGTTCCGGATTTTTGGTAGCTTCTTTTAAAGCCGCCCCTTTGATGATCGCTCTCCACTGTGCGCCCTTTGGATGATTGCTCTCCAAGATTTCCTTTTGAGAACTCTATTTGGCAAGATGATTTTCAAGCCCTTCCCAAATCCTAAAAACACCCCGCCCTCCAATTTGCCTAATACAGCAACTTTTCTAGCACAAATAAGTCACTCTTTTTAAAAGGATAAAAGATAAAGGATAAAAATTTTCGTGATTTTTAAAATGATGAGAAGGAGGTTTTATTCGGACATTTCTGCGGGGGGGGGGAGGAGAAATGTTAACCCCCTTCTCTAGAAAAAGCTTTATATAATAATTTATTATTTAGCAAGAGCCTCTTTAATTTTTTTTTGATTCTAACGAAAATTTAATCTTAAAATTGCTTTCTGCTTTTTAGGTTTGAGCTCTCTAAAACTTTTCAAAAGGATATGCTCTTCTTTACTTGAAATTCTTTCATCACAGTAATACAAAGCATTTTCTTTTGTTGAGAGATCAGCGTAAAAAAAAGGCAATAGGAACATTGAGAATATCGGCAATTTCTTGTAAACGCCCAGCTCCTATACGATTAGAGCCTTTTTCATATTTTTGGTTTGTTGAAAAGTCACACCTAACTGACTGCCTAATTTCTTTTGCGACATTCCGATCATTGTTCTTTTAAAGCGAATTTTTCTGCCTATCGAAATGTCGTTAAAGTGTGGATTTTTAGCTTTCACTTCAAGCTCCCCTACCGGTTGCGAGCACCTCTTATGCGTATTCCGGGAGTCAAAAACACTGAGTTCAGTCAGCTTTTTTGCTTTTAGTGCTAGAGCGCACTTGGACATGGCAAAAACTCCCGGAATCTCGCGATACTTATAAAGCAGGCTAATGTTTCATCTTGGATTTTCAGGCTTTGGGTTCCACCATTCAACCACACTGTACGACGAGAACCCTGGTGCTTGTTCATAAAATAATTTCTGGAGACCAGCAATAAAATTTAAAACAGTGTTTTTATCTCATGAGACAATCAAACACAAAATTGCCTTCTGCTTTTTAGGTTTAAGCTCTCTAAAACTTTTCAAAAGGATATGCTCTTCTTTACTTGAAATCCTTTCATCACAGCAATACAAGACATTTTCTTTTGTTGAGAGATCGGAGTAGAAAAAAGAAATAGGAACATTGAGAATATCGGCAATTTCTTGTAAACGCCCAGCTCCTATACGATTAGAGCCTTTTTCATATTTTTGGTTTGTTGAAAAGTCACACCTAACTGACTGCCTAATTTCTTTTGCGACATTCCGATCATTGTTCTTTTAAAGCGAATTTTTCTGCCTATCGAAATGTCGTTAAAGTGTGGATTTTTAGCTTTCACTTCAAGCTCCCCTGCCGGTTGCGAGCGCCCTCGCATTGGTATTCCGGGAGTCTGAAAGTACTGAGTTCAGTCAGCTTTTTTTGCTTTTAGTGCTCATCGCACCTGGACATGGAAAAAACTCCCGGAATCCCGGGAAACCCACAAGAGTAGGCTAATCTTATGTACTGAACTTTAGGGCTTTCAGACCCTACTGATCGTTGCGTAGACGACCAAAGTTACAGTGTTATTTATAAAGTAATTTCATGAAATTAGCAATAAAATTTAAAAACAGTCTTTATTTGTTTGTTTTATGAGCCCCACCCGCCTCTCAAACTTTTATGCCCGCTTGTAAAAACCATGAGATAAACCCCACGTTTATTGAGAGGATTAACAACCCTTGATTCTTGAGATTAATCCCCCCCGAAGAGAGAGATTAAAGAATACCCTCAAAGGAAATTACACTGTGATGCGTTGGATTTTTGCGCCACAACGGACTAATTTTTCTTCTAATCTCTCAAATCCACGATCAAGATGATAGACACGACTGACGATTGTTTCCCCCTTTGCCGCCAATGTAACAAGATAAGAGGGCTGCAATCACAAGAGAAACAACAAGCACGCAAATCCGTCGCCATAACGGGAGCCCCTCGCAAATTCTCTGTTGCAAATTCTCTGTTCCATGAGACAGTTTCTCTCTCGCCCATGGCGCTTTATCGGCACCCTCAAGCGATTGAGTTCTTGAACATGCATAAAACGATTTTCGAAAACCGTCTCTGTAATTTCGTGCGGTTCCCTCAACCCCGTGTTATAAGCGCCGTAAACGACACTGAGAACAATAATCTCTACCCCCTTGTTAGAGGGGCAAAATTCTTCAAAAAAGACAACCATTACGAAAAGAAAAAAGCAGCCACAAAAGCCATCCCCTTGACATACCCTTGAAAGGTGGAGGTTTGAAAGAGCTATTTAGAAAACCATCAAGAATATACGGCTCCAAAATTCCACAAACAAGAGAGTAAATCATTAAAAATGCGCCAGCAAGCCCAGCCTCACAAGCCCAAGCCCAGCCGCCCCTAAAAGCCAAGCATTGTGCTAAAACACCCCCAAAGCGCAACCTTAAAGCATGGCCCGCCCACACAACAGCCACCCCCCAAGCAACCTCTCAAAGCCATTCTTTTGGGCATATCTTTGAAAGCTTTACACTGTGATGCGTTGGATTTTTGCGCCACAACGGACTAATTTTTCTTCTAATCTCTCAAATCCACGATCAAGATGATAGACACGATTGACGATTGTTTCCCCCTTTGCCGCCAACGCTGCAATCACAAGAGAAACAGAAGCACGCAAATCCGTCGCCATAACGGGAGCCCCTTGCAAATTCTCTGTTCCATAGACGGTTGCCGTCTGCCCATCAAGCTTTATCTGTGCTCCTAAGCGATTGAGTTCTTGAACATGCATAAAACGATTTTCGAAAACCGTCTCTGTAATATGCGCGGTTCCTTCAGCCCGTGTCATGAGCGCCATGAATTGGGCTTGGAGATCGGTTGGAAAAGCAGGATAAGGTCCTGTTTTAATATCAACGGGCATAATTTTGGTGTTCTTTGGATTTCGCTTAACATGAATTCCTTGAGGTTCTATTTGAATCTCGAGTCCTGTTTTTTGGAGCACCTTAAGCACTTTTGTGAGATGATTAGGATTTGCATTTTTAAGAAAGACATCTCCTCCTGTCATAGCAACAGCCATTGCATATGTCCCCGCTTCTATTCGATCAGCAATAACGCGTATTTTTGTCCCTTTAAGTTTTTTCACCCCTTCAATTGTAAGCGTTGTTGTTCCTTCACCGGTTATTTGAGCCCCCATAGCATTCAGGGTTCGAATAAGGTTTGTCACTTCTGGCTCACAAGCCGCATTCTCAAGAACGGTTGTTCCCTTTGCCGTTGTCGCCGCCATCAGCAGCACATGGGTTCCCCCAACAGTGACTTTAGGGAAACGATAGTGATCACCTTTTAAGCCCCTTGGCGCTTTTGCATGAACATATCCATTTTCGATCGAAATCTGTGCGCCTAAAGTTTTGAGTCCTTCAAGGATAAAATCGACAGGTCTTGTTCCAATAGCACATCCTCCAGGAAGCGAAACATAAGCCTCTGCGCATCGTGCAAGCAGAGGTCCGATAACCCAAAAGCTTGCACGCATTTTTTTCACCAGTTCGTATGGCGCCCGTGTTGTGGCTATTTTTTGCGCCGTAAAATGAATTGTTCTTGAATTCACACATTCATCGTTAAACTCTTGTCCATCAACGGCATATCCCACACCATGATTATTGAGAATACGAATAAGCAGTTCGACATCGGCCAGATGAGGAATATTTTCTAAAGTAAGCGTTTCTTCTGTCAAAAGCGCCGCAATCATAAGAGGCAAGGCAGCATTTTTTGCTCCTGATATAGGAATTGTTCCTTTAAGTTTTTCTCCCCCAACAATTTGAATAGAATCCATAGTGTTTTCCCTCTTTTCCTTTGTGCCTGCCCTTCCAAAGGATTGTCCCCCTTCGGGAAGTTATGCTTTATTAATCGTTTTAGAACGCATTCTAAATATGAGAACAAATTATTGAGAAGTTTGGTTGCAAAGCTTCACTAAAAAACATTTTTTTGCATTTTAGAGCTCTGTTTGTGCTCTTTTTCGGCATTGTTCTTTTCGACGTTTCAGGTTTTGACGCAATTGTTGCGCCAATCTTTCTTGACGTCGTTTTGCTTTTTCATCTTGATGATTCATTTCATTTTGTTTTTGTTTTTGATACATTTGTGTCATTGCGCAACCTTTTAAACAGTGTTGAGCTTCTATCCAAGCAACTCATAACCTTAAATATTTAAGCATATAAGAAACATATGTCATGACATAAGATACGTTTTCTTGCAAGAATATACAAATGTTCTCTTGCCTATTTTCTGACAATATGGCACAAGACAGCGCAAAGATTGAAAAGGGCTGCGGTAGCTCAGTGGTAGAGCACTCCCTTGGTAAGGGAGAGGTCGAGAGTTCAATCCTCTCTCGCAGCACCATTTTATTCTTCTTTTGCCTCTCTCTTCTTGCCCCTATAAGCCTTCTCTATAAGCCTCAATTTTTCCCCCAGCCTCCATTGGCTTCATCACATCCTCCATCCTTTAAACCATGCGCTTCAATGGCGTCAAAATCAATGGCTTCAATGACGCACTTAATCTCCAAAATGCTTTATGAGCGGCTTTTGAAATTGACACACCCCAAAGAATAGCCCCCCTCCCATTGGCTTCCCCCTTTTTCCTTCCTGTAAGACACCCCCCTTATCCTTCTCTTTGCCAAACCTCACTGTTGCATCTTCTTAACACTTGAGACGGTATAGGCATTTTTATTTCTTGAATATTTTTCCCCACAAGCTCACCCCACTTATAATATGCAGACAAACGATTTTACTTGTTTCAATATAAGAGCGTTTGAATAAGAAGGTTTGAAATAAGAACATCTCACACTATTTCGGGCTCTCATTGAAATTCAAATTAAATCTCAATAATGAATTATTATAAACTCATTGTTTGAACATATCCCATTGATACCTTTATCCGCCCCAAAACGAATAATCTTATCTTTCTAGCCTCTCTATCCACCTCAAGCAACACAAGTATTCCCTCTAAAAATTAGAATAAGCTTCATCGATCCTATTCGTCATTTACAACAAATCTAACAGAGCCATTTCCAGAACCTCCTCTCAACTCAATTCCTTCCCCATTCTCCCCACCCCTTACCAAAAGAAAAAAACCAAACAGTGATAAAGCCCCCCCTCAATAAAGCTTTCAATAAGTCACCCCACGCTCCCATATGGCAAACATCTCATATGACAGACATCCCCATATACTAGGCATCCCATATACCAGAAAATTGATAGCCCGCCGTTTCAAAGAAGATCCCTCATTACCAATTTTATACACTATGATTTTCCACGTGCTCTAAGCCATCCCTCTTTCAAGACGCTCTTTTTTATACGAATACTTTAATTTATACGGATAGCGTTATTCCTCTTGCAGAAGAACCCTAAGAGCGAAGAATTCTCTTCCCCTCTATTCTATTGAAATCAAACACCCCTCTTCGCTTACAGTTCACAAGGCTTACAGTTCACAAGCAGAAAGATCCGTATGGCATAAAACTTTTCAAGAAAAGCCTACCTTTTATGAAAAGTCCCCCCCACAGTGAATGAGATTATGAATCATCCCAAGAGCTAAAGCCCATGTCGCAATCTTGAGAACGAGCTCAAGATGATACCAACTTACTTTTTCATAAAGTAAAGATGAGGTGTGTAATATTTATAATCTACGAGGTTTTATCGTTACCTCTCACGATACCATTTACAAGCCCCAGCATGAAGTTCACGAACGCCGGTATGAAATGGGCATGAAATGAGTATAAAAAGAGCTTGGAGCAAGATGTCTCTTTAAAACAAGCGCATGACTATGCACAACAAGTATATTTCGTTTAGAGCATTTTGGATATTCCCCACTCCCGCCCTAGAACAAACATTTTGGTGACAGGACCTCCCTTATATTTTCTACTGTCCTTGTCTCCTCTGTCCTTGTCTTCTTCAGCGAATAAAACCCCGCATGTGCGGGGTTTTATCCTGTACTACACCCTTATTTAGATACAGTATGATCACTATCGCTGTTTTCATTAAATACATTTTTTACATATATTTTCAACACAAAAATAACACATATTGATTTATTCAACAAAAATCATTAAACGTTAAAATGATGAAATTATTATTCAAAACGTACGTCATAATATTTATAACGTTTTTTTCTGTATCCCTATTATTGGGTTGTACTCAAGTAAGCGATCTCGCTGAATACGATAGGCTTTACCAAAAATATGTCCATGAAAATTACACTCCTTTAGCATATTCTCAGAAATTAGAAAAAGCAAAAAAAGAGGTAGAATATTTAAAAGCGTATATGGAATGGACTGTAGACATACCCCATGACAAAAGTCAATTTTGGAGGCATTTAATAACATTGCCCAGTAATCCTCCAGAATTCAATATTTTTAAACATTATCACATATTGCTTGTTTTTTGTGGACGTTTTTTTGATTTATGGCAAGGTGATAAAACGATGCCCACACTTACCTTTAACGACTTACCAACAAGACTTAGGGCTTTTAAAGCTAACGGGATGAAATACAGGAAAAATTGGGATTATATAGAAAATATTTTCCTCAACGCAAAGTTTGAAACAAACTTTGATGATCCAATGTTTGCGTACGCAGAAAAATTTTTGGATTCCCCTAATGGCATTAGTCGAAAAGAACAAACTCTCCAGACAGAGCTGCTCATAATAGGCAATGAACTCACTCGTTTTAGAAACACAGCAACAATGTGCGTTATGGCTAGAGAGGTATACCTTGCCATGATGCCCAAAGAAAATGTAAAACCGCCCGTAAGATATAGCACTTTTGAAAAATGGAAGCAGTATTTAAAAAATCTTTAAACGGATAATAAAACGCCTTTCAAAATACTTCTAAAGAACCATTAAGCCCTCTCACAATGACTATAATCAATCACAAAAAGGGTATAAAAAAAATGTTAATTAAACAGTCTTTATTGAGAAACGTCTTAATTATCGCCCTTTTAACAACGCATCTTTTTTATTCTTCAAAGGGATATACTCATTCGAATGAACTATTCTCTTCAAAAGAGATTACAGAAAGAGAGAGATTGTTCCGCATTTTCCTCGTTAATGGAAGTAGTTGGTG
This sequence comes from Bartonella sp. CL436QHHD, assembly GCF_042195105.1. Taxonomy (NCBI): domain Bacteria; kingdom Pseudomonadati; phylum Pseudomonadota; class Alphaproteobacteria; order Hyphomicrobiales; family Bartonellaceae; genus Bartonella; species Bartonella sp. CL436QHHD. Next base: position 10,300 of record NZ_JBHINR010000074.1, read on the forward strand.
GTCAGAAAAATTCTACCAAATTCTCTGGATAGAAAAAACATTTTTTTTGGAAAACAAGTGGCGGTTATCGCAACCTCTCTATGAAAAACATGTCAATATAATAAAAAAATGGCAGAATATAATCAAAAAACGACATCATGTATTTAATACTCTGTGTAGCCTTATAGAATTAGAAATAGATGCAATGCGACATGTGAATGAAGCAAAACACTCTAATGAGCATACCCGTCTCTCAAACAGTATGAAACACATAGAGACATATCAAGAGCGTATAGCTAAAAACAAGAAAGAACTTGAGAAACTTGATCATGAAATTGAGATCTTATACAGAGTTATCATAGAGTATACAAAATTACCATAAACTTTGATCTATTCATTCCATAACTTTATGAAAAGTGCTTCTCAAAGGGTATTCTGCATTTTCAAGCATTTTTAACTATCTATCGCCATCTTTAGATACAAAGTGCCAAAGTACATACAATTTGTTTTATTTTACCAACATAAAAATAACATATATTGATTTATTCAATAGAAATTACTTATCAAAGCTCGTTAGAAACAAAAGGCAATAAATACCCTATGTTTAAACACTTTATTTTATTTGCTATAGCAATAAGCGCTGTTTTTATTCACGCATCATACAACCCGTGGATGTAGAAAAGACGAATTTTTTGTTGGGAATACTTCTCCGATCAATTGTATTTCCAAAGAATATATAAAACAAAAAATAGAAAAGAAGATATTGGAAAAAGAACGCGAAAGATAATGGTTAGAGCTTGAAAAATTTGCTGTTATTGCTTGTCCAAGTAGAGAGTTTCCTGTTTACCCTGTTTTTTCTATTATCGATTGTATTTCAGAGGAAGAACTCAAACAAAATCGTTTTAATAAAGATAAAATCAATATAATGTACTTATTCATGCAATGGTTTATCGTAGGATTCATCATAACAACGATAACGTCCGTTCCCATTAGTTTACTTTGGCGTTTTAGATTTAAGGTTCCTGCCTGTTTATTTACAATAATGACAACCTTGGCTATTATTGCCGTCCCTTTATATTTGATTTATCGTCTCTCTTTTAATCTATTTTTGTAAAAAATATTTCTAAAATATTAAAAACACCCTGCATTTTTAAGCGTTTTGAACTGTATCTCCCCTCATTTAGATACAATAGCCCCAAGTACAGCCCCACCATTCAATACGATTTTCACCATACTTTAAACATAAGATAATACCCATTGATATATTCAACAAAAATTAGTTAAGCTATCCTATAAAAATAAGAGCAATACACAAGTAGCAGTATTTAATGATATTAAATGAAGACGATTATTATGGAATTCTTGATGTAAGCTACGCATGCAACGATAAACAGATAAAATCTGCTTTTCGTAAATTAGCTCTGCAATACCATCCTGATCATAATCCTAGTACCGAAGCTGAACAAAAATTCAGAAAAATTCTTGAAGCCTATGAAGTTCTTAAAGATCCTCGAAAGAGAGCTGCTTACAATCAGTTCTACCATAAAACCTCTGAAAACAATCACAAGACCTCTGAAAGAAGTAGAAACCAAGAGAACAGAATAAGAGATAATATAAATATAAATAATATCAAGCGTGTAATTTTCATTACTTGTGGAATAACGCCTCTAATTTATGGTACAATTTCACTCTTTACGTGGAATATACCACTAGGAATAATAAGTATAGGGTTATTAATTCTCATCAGTATAAAAGGATATTTGGTAAAGATTGGTAAATTGATATTCTGGCTCATACTCATACAACAATTTTTAATGTTTACCAGATTTATATTGAAAATTATCTCATGAAAATGCTTTTGAAGAGTATTAAGAGCGACCCACAGTGAATTCATAAAATGTGGTCATTTTTGATTTTCTATAACAAGGTAATGTAGAGAAACATAAAGATTATAATATCTCTATCCGTTCTTTCCCTATTCTCCCGTTTTCCCCACCCCTTTATTTTCTTCCACAATCCGCCCGCCACCCTTTCCCCCAACAAGCCCACTTGACTCCACACAGACTTTTTCTCATGCTCCTACATTCTTTTCCCCATATCGGCTAAAAAACTCCCCCCCTTAATCTTCCCCCTTATCTCCCCCCCTTAACACGCAACACAAAAGCTCCCAGCCCCCTCGGATCTCGACGTCTAAACATCTGTCTCACGTCTCCCGTAAAACATCTCCTTCCATTTTCCAGCATGCTTTACCTATCACTCCAAGCTCCCTACTTGCGTGCCCAGAAAACACAAAAAAACCGGCTCTTTTCCCCCTCTGCTCTTTACCTTTTTATAGAACTTTGCCTCTCCTCAACGCTGCACACGATCCCTTTCTTGCCCACCTCATTCTTGTTTTGCCCTCCAGCAGACGCTTTGTCTTCATTCCAAGCACCCTTTCTTCCCCCTCCTTCAAAGCAATTTCTGTCCTTAGATGAAAACCTGTCCCAACACTCTTAATTTGCTCTACCATCTTCTCCAAAGCCTCATTAAAACGGCTAATTTCATTTTCAAGCTTGCAAATATACGCTTCATCACGATAAGCCCGTTTAATCAAAGGAGGCATATCCGGCCAATAGAGCATTAAATCCACCCATTCGCGTTGAGAAATCCATAATCCCCCTTGACATTGTGCTTTATGTTCTGCTGGAAAATTCTTTTGCATGAAATGAGGGATCAAAATTTCAGGTTTTTTTGTTTTAATTTCTAATAAGCCATTTTTTCCCACAAAAGCATCGGGGGAAAATCCTTGTCCGCGATCATCAGCCAAAACAAAGCCAATACATTCAGGTTCTGTATGTGTAAGTTCCCCATAAAGCTGTCGTGCGATTGGTTCTAATTCTGTTCCACGTCGCTGAGAAAGTGTTGTTCCTTCCTCAACGGTTTTTCCTGTAATTCTTTCTCCCGCCAATTTCATCATCACACTCTGATAGCGTGAAGTTTTTTGCCCCTGTTTTTTTTGTGCCATAACCATCTCAAACAAAGAAGCCGTAATCAAACCATTACGCACTTTCTGCCATTCTTCTGTTCCTTGAATACAATCGATAATAATTGGCATGACCTTTCTCCCCTTCATCTTTAAAGTGTTTTTTGCAATATATCCTCTTTGAAACATTCATATTTTTAAAGCCTGTGTCCCTCACACGGACTAAAGGCGACAACATCCTTCAATGCATCCTTCAATATTGTGCCGCTGAAAACACAAAAACTGCTGCCCCCCTCAACATCCCCCCTCCGCAATTTCTCATATATAGGCTCTTTTCTTCATGCCCCCCCTTTCCCATATCGGTTAAGAAAACCCCCGCAAAGCTCCCCCCTAAGCTCCCCTAAGCTTCCTTAAGTCCCCCCTAAGCTCCCCTAAGCTTCCCCAAAGCTTCCCCTAAGCTTCCCTTCCAAGAACGAAAGCATAACGCACACCATTGTCACCGCAATGAAAAAGCACTTGGACCCTTTCATTGCGGCGCTCCCCCAGCACGCACCACAAAAACTCCCAGCCCCCCCGTTTTTGTCCCAATACGTCTAAACAAGCTTTAACGACCTCCCCCGTCAAACACCTTCTTCCATTTTCCAGCATGCTTTACGTGTCATTCCAAGCTCCCTACTTGCGTGCCGCAAAAACACAAAAACCGGCTCTTTTCCCCCTTGAACGTGCCTTTTTATAGGTTGGAACCTGTTTGTACTGCTGCTTCTCTTCCCCCTAAGCCTTCATTTTTATTTTCCAGCATGCTTTCCGTGTCACTCCAAGTCACTGAATGACGACCTGCCCCACCATTGCCTTATCCCCTCAATGAACCAGCCAGCAACTTCCTCGCCCCACACACAAGCGCCCGCAATTTCTCATATATAGGCTCTTTTTTTCATGCCCCCCTTTCCCATGTCGGCTAAAAAAACCCCCGCAAAGCTCCCCCCTAAGCTTCCCCTAAGCTTCCCTTCCAAGAACGAAAGCATAATGCACACCATTGTCACCGCAATGAAAAAGCACTTGGACCCTTTCATTGCGACTTCCTTTTTCAACCCTGCTATTGCACGACGGAAAAATCATGGCGGCAATATTCTTCCTCCAATTTTTTTGCCATAGACTGAGCCACCTCTTGCGATATAAAAAGTATAGCGTTGTGTTTTTGTGGTTCGAGTCTGATTAAATTTCGCATATTTCCAGCATAATAAAGTGGAATCCCTTGATAAGAAGTCTTGAGATAACTTGGCATGTTTACCACCAATAATCTGTCAAGACATCACATGGGCGTAAACGATGTTGTTTTTCATAAGAGCCATAGAGATTATCTTCATAATCGCAAGCCGCTCTTTCATTTAAACAAGCATGATAAGCTTCACTATTCAAAATGAAGGGCTGCAATTGTGTATTTTCTTCATTCATTTCATGATTTTCGACATAAAAATCAGCGATTTGTTCCGTAACATCTTCAGCATGAGAAGTTGTCAGATCGAGTCGTAAAACTCTATAAACAGTTTCACATTCTTCAATCAGTTCGAGCACCTCTTCGATTTCGTCGATTGGTCCTTCATAAGTACAAGGATTTTCCTCTTCGCATAAAACGATAATGATTTCATCCTCTTTAACGAATGAAATATTTTTCATGATTTCCCCCTTTAGATAGTTGATAAAGCATAGCCTTGTCTTGACAAGACTAAATATAGCGTTAGTCTTATCTCCTCTATAGGAGAGATGTCAACCATTTTATCCTTCATAAAAGATATATTTTAAATATCTACGGGGTTCAAATGACATATGTAAATAAAAATCTATTATTCTTTGTTCCTCTCATGCCCCTTTGTTGTTCTCTATTTGTTCTTACAAAATTGCAATTATAAACACACAGGAGAGATAAAATGAGTGACATAATATTAATAAAATACTGGAGTCGCCTTGATTCAAAAGCACAGAAGGAAGTTATTTTGAAGCTTCGTCAATTGGCCGCCGCAAAAGAGTCAAAATCGCCTGTCTCTCTTGCGGAGAGAGTTTCGAAATAAGCTCTATAAATTCTTTATCTTCAGGGCTAGCCCCTTTACCATAAAGAATATAATTCATACTGATATTAATTTCGTGACAAATTCGCGAGAGAGATTCGATTGTTGGTTCTTTTCCTTCAGAAAGAATAGAATGAAGGTACCCCGCGCCTTTACCGGCAGCGAGGGAGATAGATCTTTTTGACCGCCCACTTTTTTCCAAAGCGATTCTTAATCTTTGACGCCAACCATCGATATTCATAATTTCACCATATAGCGCGTCTTTTTAAAAAAACACGTCCTTTTTATAAAACGAGCTTGCATTATCCTCTAAAAAGGATAAAATTAAGGAAACAAATTTTACTTTTTCGGGGGAAATTTTTTTATTTTTGGATCATAAAAACACTTTAACCACCCTACAGGATATAAAAGACCACTCTCCAAAGCTTCTGCCCAAAAGCAAGTACGTTGAGAATGTGTGGTATTCTTTATTTTTTCCATCACCGCAATCTTAAATCGTAAGTTTGCATGCTCTTCAAGCACAGCCAATCATTTATAAGCGTCGTAAAGAAGCCTCTAGTCATCATCGAACAGAGCCAAAAGCAACACAAGTTAAATCCTTATTTGAGCTTTTATCATCAATAAAAATGTATAAAAAAGAAGAAAGTAGATTGCAGTATGAAACACGCTAATCAACAAGAAACTCCTCATTATGAATCGTCTAGGCTTCCATATGTTTGTTGGTATCAAAATGACTTTCTAGGAGGTGTACGTGGGATGCGCGCACACGAAATTGGAATCTATACGATTCTTCTCAATGAAATGTATGCCCGTGGACGACCTTTAGAAATATCGAAAGAACGTTTAGCGCGTCTTTGTGGTTGTGACAAGCGAACTTTTGTTAATGTTTTAGAAATGCTCATCCAAGAGGGTAAGATTTTAAATTTAGCCAATGGATTATGGAACAAGCGTTGCGAAAATATTTTTCAAGAGCGTGAAAAATTGCTTGAACAAAAATCCTTTGCGGGTCGTTCTTCGGCAAAAAAACGCAAAAAAATCAATGCAGAGATGCAACAACTGCTTAACGAAAGTCCAAAAGATGCTGCACAAAGCTCAGAAGCTCAAAAGGCAGAAGAAAAGGAAACACCTTACGGTGTTTTAGAAAAGAAAATTTTGTTTGATGAGACAGAGCCTTGTTTTTCCTTCGAAGAGAACTTTGAACAAAGCGATCATCCATCCTCCTCATCGGCTCTTGATTCACCTCTCCCTTCCCCTCCACAAGAAGAAGCGGAGCAAAAAAACGCTCCCTCTTTAACTGCTCCCCAAGCCGAGTTTACCTCCGCCCCTATCGCGCAAATTGTCACGGGGGAAAAAACAAAATCCGCCACCACTCTTCCCTCCAGCAATCTTTCTGCCTCCATCCCGCTTTGCACCAACAAAAAAACCACTTCCTCAGTTGCCAAAGGGCACCGTCTTCCTGAGCATTGGCAAGCAGACATCAAGGCGGCAGTTTCAGAAGGTTTGAGTGAAAGCCAAGCCCATTGGCAAGAAAAGAAGTTTCGCGACTATTGGCAAGCCAAGAGCGGCAAAGAAGCTCTCAAAGTAGACTGGCAAGCCACATGGCGCAACTGGTTTCGCCGTGAGATCGAACGGCAAGAACAGCAAAAACAGGGAAGCTCCTCATCTTTCATCTCTGAGAACAACGACACCCTTTACCGCAGTTTGATCAACTATAATGACAATTTTTGACATCACAAAAACAACGTATTTTTCAAGCACGCGCGGGGATAAAAATGTTTCAAAACCACAACAGCATCGGACAAAATAACACAGAACAAAACAAAGGGCGGCAAAACAACACTTGGATAGGCGATTCACACAGCAAAACGCGTCAACATCGACCATTTTGCTCTCATCACAAAAGCCATTTTCCCCACACAAGGACATCCACAGGCACCCCAACACAAGACACCCCAACAGGACTCCAACATGCACCACACCCTCACAGGCATCCGCCCCGCCCTTCTTGCATCCTTCCTCCTTTCCTCAAAGCGCCACTTCCCATGCTCTTGGCAAACAAACACCAACACAGCCATTTCAGAAAAACTCAATGAAAAGCAAACTCTTTGGCAACAAACCCACCCCCTCCACACAGACACCCCAACATACACCCCAACAGGACTCCAACATGCACCACACCCTCACAGGCATCCGCCCCACCTTCTTGCATCCTTCCTTCTTCACCCCCTTCCTCCTTTTCTCAAGGCACCACTTCCCATGCTCTTAGCAAACAAACACCAACACAGCCATTTCAGAAAAATTCAATGAAAAGCAAACTCTTTGGCAACAAACCCACCCCTTCCACACAGGCATCCCAACAGGACTCCAGCATGCACCACACCCTCAAAACAGGCATACCCACCCCGCCCTTCTTTCACCCCCTTCCTCCTTTCCCCTTCCTCCTTTCCTCAAGGCACCACTTCCCATGCTCTTGGCAAGAAGACATCAACACAGCCATTTCAAAAAGGTTTGAGTGAGAGTCAAGCCCTTTGGCAAGCCAAGAGGTTTCGCGACTATTGGCAAGAAAAGAGCGGCAAAGAAGCTCTCAAAGTAAACTGGCAAGCCCCATAGCACCACGGGACTTTACGATCAGATCGATGGTGAGAACAGCAAAAACAGAATTCTCACCTCCCACATCTTGAGAAAAACGACAATAATATCACGAATGACCATGAGCACAATTTTTGAAATCAAACAAAAACTTATCTCACAAGCCGATAAAATAGTAGAAATGCTTCTTCCCCAAGGGCACAAACGAGGCAACAATTGGATTGTAGGCAACACACGTGGTGAAGCTGGTCAAAGTTTATCGATTTGCTTAAGTGGTAGTAAAGCAGGACTTTGGTATGATTTTGCAGAAAGCACAGGAGGAGATCTTTTAGACCTTTGGTGTGAAGTCAAAGGCATTAGCCTCTCTCAAGCCTTAGAAGAAGCACGCGCGACTCTCAATCTGACACGCCCCAAACCCTTTATGGCGCCTCATCGTTCCTATCGCCGTCCACCGGTTCCTAAAGGGCAGAGCCCGCAGAATCTTGTAAAAACCTATCTCCATGAAGAACGCCGCATTCCTCTAGAGATTATAAAGCGTTACCGCATAGGAGAAAATGGCGAAAAAATCATTTTCCCCTTTTATAAACCCGACGGCACCCTTGCTTTAGTCAAAGAACGGCTTGCGCAAACGGGAGCAAAAACCAAACCAACAGCCTCCCAATGTGAACCGATTTTATTTGGTTGGCAAGCCCTTTACCCCACAAACCACCCCTCCACGCACACATCCCAGCAGGCAACCCAGCACACATCCCAGCAGGCATTCCAAAACACCGCCCAGCAGGTACCCTCAACCAACCCCACCTCCACACAGGCACCCCAAAACACCGCCTCAACCAACCACGCCTCCACGCAGGCGCCCCAAAACACCGCCACAATCAACCCCGCCTCCACAAAGGCATCCCTGCACACATCCCAGCAGGCATCCCAACACGCACCTCAGCAGGCACCCCAAAACACCGCCTCAACCAACCACGCCTCCACGCAGGCGCCCCAAAACACCGCCACAATCAACCCCGCCTCCACAAAGGCATCCCTGCACACATCCCAGCAGGCATCCCAACACGCACCTCAGCAGGCACCTCAGCAGGCAACCCAGCACGCACCTCAGCAGGCACCCCAAAACACCGCCTCAACCAACCACCCCTCCACACAGGCACCCCAAAACACCGCCTCAACCAACCACGCCTCCACGCAGGCGCCCCAAAACACCGCCTCAACCCAACACGCCTCCACGCAGGGGCCCCACAACACCGCCTCAACCCAACACGCCTCCACGCAGGGGCCCCACAACACCGCCTCAACCAACCACCCCTCCACACAGGCACCCCAAAACACCGCCTCAACCAACCACGCCTCCACGCAGGCGCCCCAAAACACCGCCTCAACCAACCACCCCTCCACACAGGCACCCCAAAACACCGCCACAATCAACCCCGCCTCCACAAAGGCATCCCTGCACACATCCCAGCAGGCATCCCAACAAGCACCTCAGCAGGCACCTCAGCAGGCACCCCAAAACACACCCCAGCAGGTACCCTCAACCAACCCCGCCTCCACGCAGGCACCCCCAAACACCGCCTCAACCAACCTCACCTCTACACAGGCGCCCCAAAACACCGCCACAACCAACCACGCCTCTACACAGGCGCCCCAAAACACCGCCTCAACCAACCTCACCTCCACACAGGCGCCCCAAAACACCGCCTCAACCAACCACCCCTCCACGCAGGCATCCCCGCACACACCCCAGCAGGCACCCACGCACGCGCCCCAACAGGCGCCATTCCCCAATTTTTCTTCAACAAACCGTACCATTGTTATCACTGAAGGAGAAATTGATGCGCTATCCTTAGCCGCCTATGGATATCCGGCGGTTTCTGTTCCCTTTGGAGGAGGCAGTGGAGGAAAACACAACTGGATTGAAAATGAATTTGATCATTTAGAATCTTTTGAAACGATTTTTTTAGCCACCGATATGGATCCGCCCGGAGAAGAAGCAGCCCGTGAGATTGCCAGCAGGCTTGGACGCCACCGTTGCTACCGTGTCCGTTTACCCCTTAAAGATGCCAATGACTGTTTAACCGCAGGGATCGATAAAGCCACCATAAAAGCTGCCTTTTCCTCAGCACAAAGCTTTGCCCCAGAAGGTTTACGGCGCGCCTCAGACTATAAAGATCAAGTGATTGGGCTTTTTTGGCCAGAGCCTGAAAAACATCTTGGTTATACGGTTCCCTATCCTAAACTGAAGGACAAATTGCATTTCCGCCCAGCAGAATTAACGCTCTGGAGTGGTGCGAGTGGTACAGGTAAAAGCCAATTATTATCAGATTGTATTCCCCATTGGATTGCACAAAAGAGTCGCCTTTGCTTAGCGTCTCTAGAAATGAAAGGAGAACAATCACTTCGCCGTTTAACCAAACAAACGGGCGGCTTAGAACAGCCTACAAAAGAAACGATTGAACGGATTCTTCATTTTTTAGACGAAGGGCTTATTCTTTATGAGCATGTTGGCAAATCGAGCGTAGATACCTTGCTTGAAGTCTTTGACTATTGCCGTGCGCGCTATGGCTGCGATCAATTTATCATCGACAGTTTGATGCGGCTTGGCATTGCCTCTGATGATTATGCAAGACAAGAACAAGCGGTTTATAAAATGGTTGATTGGGCTGTTTTAAACAATGTGCATATTCACCTTGTCGCCCATGCCCGCAAAGGCGGTCTGGATAAAGATATCCCCAGCACAGAAGACATTAAAGGCGCCTCAGAAATTGGTGCCAATGCCTTTAACATCATCACCATTTGGCGCAATCGGTCGTTGGAAGATAAAATCTTTGCCGCCTCTCTAGCACAAGAAAAAGCAGATTTAGCAAAACGCCCAGGCGTTATTATGAATATTGCCAAACAACGTTCTGGTGATTTTGAAGGCAAAATAGGGCTTTGGTTTGATCCCCAAACTTATCGCTATCGCTGTTCTTTTGAACAATCATTCCCTCGACGTTATCTGTAATACCCCATAAACCCCACTCTCTTAAAAAACGCCACCGCCTTCACACGCGCACGCCTTGCTCCCACAGAACAACAGGAAGGATCAATCCACAAATAATGAAAAACACCCAATCCTTCGCAAACCAAAGCCAGCTCAACCCCATATACTCTGCTCCCAAAGGCAAACAAAAAAAGATCGCTCCAGCAATGGCGCAAAACACCAACCCCTTCAATAACCACAAACAACGCGTCACCACTCCATTTTGCCGCCCTCTCATATGCAAAATCAAGAACCACTCCAACAGTACAGCAAACACGATCCCCATCAAGGACAGGAGTCCCCACGGTATGTCCATACTCTCCATCCCCAAAAGAGCTAAAAAAAGGACGACTCCTAAAATGCCGTAAAACAGCACTTCCTTCAAAAAGAGGGAAACACCAAAAATACAATAAAACGCCGCCCGCCACCACGGAATATCGAAGCGCTTGGAAAGCCTATAAGTACAAATAACGACAACAATAAAAAGGTAGGAAACCACCAACAACAGCAAAAAAACACCCCCTACCTCAAGAACCAAGCCCATAGAACACGCGCACACCTTGCTCCCTCACAAACAAAAGGAAGGGTAAATCCAAAAATGAATAAAAACACCCAATCCTTCGAGAACCAAAGCCAGCTCAACCCTAGATTCTCTGCTCCCAGACGGGTAAAACAAAGGAGAGTACCCAAAATGCAGGAAAACAGCACAAAATTCAAAGCACGCAACGACCTCTGTAATACCGTATCACCTTGCTCGCGTATAAAGAACCCCAAGAGCACTTTCAACAATACAGACAAGAGCAAAACCTTTAAGAATACCGCCCTTATGCTATCCATATCTCTGACACCCACAGCAGCAAACCACAGGATAAAGCCCATCATGCAACAAAACATAACCGCCTTTAAGAACACTTGCCAAGCAACAGGCATGCTCTTGACGCCCAGATGCACCAAACCAAGGACAGTTGCAAAAATGCAAGAAAACACCGCCCCCTTCAAGAGCAGCTCCCCGTCAACAGCGCGCCTGCCCACGCCCACATAAATAAAACCAAGGTAGGTGGCAACAACGCCATAAAGCACCACCCATCTCCAAAACATCCCCCCTGTAACAGAGCGACGCTTTGCTCCCACATAAATAAAAATCAAGGCAAGAGCAAAAAAGCAGAAAACCCCCAACAACAGCCAAAACATCACATCGTTCGACATCAAATACCCCTCACAGAAAGAACATCAAAGACCACGCCCGTGGGACAGAAAAATGCTCATTTTTTTAAGCCCCCCAACAGTACACGCACACACCGTACCCCCTCCAGAGCAAAAAAAGAAACAGCTCCAATAATGCCCGCAAACACCAGAAACTTCAAAAACATGTCCCGCGCAATCACCATACGCCCCGCTCCTTCATTAAGTAAAAATCAGAGACCATGCCAAAAATGCAGCAAAAGATCAATCCTTTGCAAAGAATGAAAGCCTAAAACCAAGACGCTTTGCCCCTAGACAAATAAGCCCAAGGATAAGACCAAAGACAACGCCAAAAAGAATATGGAAGACCCACTTGTTTGAGAACCACAACCAAGCCAAACCAAAGTGCTCAGCTTGCCCATAAACAAACTTAGAGACAGCGATAATAATGAAGCTCAACGCCAAATTTTTTAAAAAAGCCTTCCTTGTAACCCCGAAAAACCTCATTGCCGCATAAATAGAAACAAAGACAAGAGCAACAAAGCAGAAAAACCCCAACCACTGCAAAAACATCAAATCGTTCGACATCAAATACCCCTCACAGAAAGAACATCAAAGACCACGCCCGTGGGGAAGAGAAATGCTCATTTTTTTAAGCCCCCCAACAGTACACGCACACACCGTACCCCCTCCAGAGCAAAAAAAGAAACAAGTCCAATAATGCCCGCAAACACCAACCCCTTCAAAAACATGTCCCGCGCAACCACCATACGCCCCGCTCCTTTATTAAGCAAAAATCAGAGACCATGCCAAAAATGCAGCAAAAGATCAATCCTTTGCAAAGAATGAAAGCCTAAACCCAAGACGTTTTGCCCCTAGACAAATAAGCCCAAGGATAAGACCAAAGACAACGCCAAAAAGAATATAAAAGACCCACTTGTTTGAGAACCACAACCAAGTCAAACCAAAGTGCTCAGCTTGCCCATAAACAAACTTAGAGGTCACGCCAACAAAGAATGCAAGCACCCCACCCTTAAAAAAGTCCTTCCTTGTAAACCCGAAAAACCTTATTCCCGCATAAATAGAAACAAAGGCGAGAACCAAAGGACAGAAAAGTGCCAACAACTGCAAAAACATCACATCGTTCGACATCAAATACCCCTCACAGAAAGAACATCAAAGACCACGCCCGTGGGGAAGAGAAATGCTCATTTTTTTAAGCCCCCCAACAGTACACGCACACACCGTACCCCCTCCAGAGCAAAAAAAGAAACAAGTCCAATAATGCCCGCAAACACCAACCCCTTCAAAAACATGTCCCGCGCAACCACCATACGCCCCGCTCCTTTATTAAGCAAAAATCAGAGACCATGCCAAAAATGCAGCAAAAGATCAATCCTTTGCAAAGAATGAAAGCCTAAACCCAAGACGTTTTGCCCCTAGACAAATAAGCCCAAGGATAAGACCAAAGACAACGCCAAAAAGAATATAAAAGACCCACTTGTTTGAGAACCACAACCAAGTCAAACCAAAGTGCTCAGCTTGCCCATAAACAAACTTAGAGGTCACGCCAACAAAGAATGCAAGCACCCCACCCTTAAAAAAGTCCTTCCTTGTAAACCCGAAAAACCTTATTCCCGCATAAATAGAAACAAAGGCGAGAACCAAAGGACAGAAAAGTGCCAACAACTGCAAAAACATCACATCGTTCGACATCAAATACCCCTCACAGAAAGAACATCAAAGACCACGCCCGTGGGGAAGAGAAATGCTCATTTTTTTAAGCCCCCCAACAGTACACGCACACACCGTACCCCCTCCAGAGCAAAAAAAGGAACAAGTCCAATAGTGCCCACAAACACCCCATTGTTAAAGATCAAAAACCAGCGAACCCCCATATGCTTAGCGCCCACATGCGCCAACCCAACAACAGCTCCAACAACGCAGCAAAACACCAGAAACCTCAAAAAAGACACCCCACGTGATATCCCCTTACCCCGCACCCTCATAAGCAAAACCAAGGACAGGTCCAGCAATGCAACAAACACCGCTCCTATCACTAAAAATTCCCACGATATATCAAAACGCTTCACTCCCTTATAAGCAAAGCCAAGAACCACTACAGCAATGGCGCAAAACACCACAGCCTTGAAAAACACGCCCCACGATACAGTCTTACGGTCTGCTCCCACAACAATAAAACAAAGGGTCGCTCCAGCAATGCAAGAAATCTCCACCCCCTGCCAAAACACCTCCCACGTCATAACCGGTCGCCCCGCATCCTCATAAGCAAAACCAAGGACCAAGCCAATAACGCAGAAAAACGCCAGCCCCTTCAAAAACATGTCCCGCGCAACCACCATACGCCCCGCTCCTTTATTAAGTAAAAATTAGAGACCATGCCAAAAATGCAGCAAAAGATCAATCCTTTGTAAAGAATGAAAGCCTAAACCCAAGACGTTTTGCCCCTAGACAAATAAGCCCAAGGATAAGACCAAAGACAACGCCAAAAAGAATGTGAAAGACCTAACTGTTTGAGAACCACAACCAAGTCAAACCAAAGTGCTCAGCTTGCGCATAAACAAACTTAGAGGTCACGCCAACAAAGAATGCAAGCACCCCACTCTTAAAAAAGTCCTTCCTTGTAACCCCGAAAAACCTCATTGCCGCATAAATAGAAACAAAGGCGAGAACCAAAGGACAGAAAAGTGCCAACCACTGCAAAAACATCAAATCATGCGGCATCAATATCCCCCACAGCAGTAAAATTAAAGGTAACGCCCATCATGCAAAAAAATGCCAATCCTTTCAAGAAGCAAATCCACGCGAGACAATACACTTTTCTCCCATACAGCCTCTCCTATAAAACAATGACAACACCCACAGAAAGCGACCCCTCACCCTTTTTTTGAAACTTCCCCTCACGCAAAAAGCAGACATAAAAACGTATCCCTCAACAAGCATACAACAGCACAATCCCGTTTCTTTGCATAAACATAAAGAAGCAAACGATAATTTTTAAGGAGATGCTATGACCCATAAGCAGAAAAAAAATATGCAAACCTGCCCGCTTGATCATCAAAATCAAGAAAAGCACATTGGTCATTTAAAGACGCAAGAAATCCCTGTTGAAACGCGTAATCCTTATTTTAAACCCAATCATCGAGAAAGTTCCAGCAACCCGCGCACCATCAATGCCATTGCCAATGCACAAAGCCATCCCATTGCACTTTTATATGCGAAAGGACATCTCAGCAAAGCCCAATATAAAGCGGCAGAACGTTTTTATTTTTACTGGCGTCAAAGCCAAGCCGATCTCCACATGAGCCTTGACTACACCCGTGAAAAGGTTTCCTGTAGCCAAGGGTACATACACCCCATTGAACGTCAAATAGAAGCCTCCAATCATTTAAGAACAATCAAAGTTCAACTGGGTATTCTTGGCTATTCACTGCTTGAACGCGTTATCGGCCATGGACAAGCGATAAAAGAATTAAGTTCTTCAAAACGCAAACAAAACTCCCTTGCCGATCATTTACGAGATTGTTTAGACTTGCTCGCATTTCATTGGGGATATGCAAACCATAAACATTTTGAATAATCCCCCTCCTCGCCATTTTAAGCGGCCTCCCATGTTGCCCCCGCCCCTCTAAAGAAACCTCCCCCACACGGGCTCAAGCATTGAGCAGCTCTCGCCCCCATTTTCATTACCTTGCCCCCCACACCCAAAAGGACAATACTTCACCCCCCACACATACTGAAGATACACCCCACACTCTTAAAAACAAAAAGCCTTCCCCATATCAGTCCTATAATCATGAGGGGCTCTTAATTCGTTTTTGATTGAAGAATATTATCAAGATGCTTGCATGCATCATAATATTTTTAAATATAGTTTAATTAATATCGAGTCTTAAAACAAATATTCAATTGAAAAAAGTATTAAGTTTTAATGCAAAATGACAAAATTTTTTGTAAAAAGTATTTTTTATATTGCTATTTTTTCAATTCTCTGCTAATTATAATGTGGTAGGTTCTTTAAGTATGATTTTTTGTATTTAGTACGGCCTTTTGAATTTATTCTTTTTTGACACGTCCTGCGAGTCAATGTTAAAATTCTCCTGCTCTTTGGTCCTCTAATTGCGACGGAGGACTTTTTTTTATAACTGTACTTTTTTATGACTGTATTGTCTTAAATCACTTCCTTATGAGCTTTGTTATATTCCTCCATAAGGTCTACCCGCAAAATAGATCATTCTTTTGTCAAATTGACTTGCGTTTCATTCTCAAAGAACAAAGATTCTTAACTCAATCTGATTTACAAACAGCTTGGATACACTTCTCTCTTGGCTTCCATTCACTCTTGGCTTCCATTCAGGGATTTTCAGCTAAACTCAAGGCGCAACAGGAGCTTGCTCTGTCTTAAAGATTCACCACGCCCTTAAAAAAACACTTAAAACATATCCAAAGAAGCCTGCTTCATATCACCAAACTTCAAATGACAGTGTTTTACGACATAACAGAATGACTTAACTACTGGATAACTTTCTTTATCGCATAGTCCACCAACAGGTTGATGTATCACGGTAATACTTTGATTTATAATAATAATTTCCAGTTATCTATATAAAATTAAGAGACCCGGATATCATAGGGATTCTCTCATTTCAAATTTATTTCATGTTGCATCAATCAACACCTTGTCTTTTCCACATTACAAACATGAGAGATATATGAAATAAAACACTAGCAAGATAAAGAATCAAAATGCCTCTTATGAACACGCTCAAGAGCCAAAGGCTGTCATCACATGAGGCGCGAATAGTATGATAGTGCAGGCTTTCCCCTTATGAGATTTTAAAGAAGGGCTTATCCACTTCGCAAGAGATTTCTCCATTATCCCATTCATCAACATCCCCATTCATCAACATCCCCATTCATCAACATCCCCATTCATCAACATCATTGTGATGATAAGACAACATAATGTTTTTTAAACAAGTACGTAAATGTGCAACACAAATATATTCTATTTAGAACATTCTGTTTTACGTGATTCGCGTAAAACCTCATTAAAAACAAAATCTCTATGAGAAAAAATCTAAAGCGTGAGGATAAAAACATGAAGCAAGCGTGATTCCATTCAGCTATTGCTCTTTAACCGTCAAACCAAATAAAAATAGATCCGGCCAAATAAAAATAGATCCAGAAAGTATGTTAATCTTCCTACCTTAAGAGATAAGCTAAGAATATAGACAACATCTCTCCTAACATTCCCCTTTTTCTAGCATCGCGTAAGAATCAAAAGTTATACAGCTTATTTTGTCATATTATAAAGCACTGTTTTTTTAAGGCGGTATTGAAGCAGTTAAAACAATTGAAGTGTTTAGCCAACGCCATTAGCAAAGCTAAAAAAAACAAACTGTTGAAAAGCCGTGCATATCTTGTGTAAACACAAAAAAAACAAGAAAAAGGCACAAAAATATCTTAATTTTTATAAAAATGCTCAGCGTCTTTTACGATTGTATTGACGAACAACCCTTATCACATAATCATCTTAAATATTGAGAATAAAGAATGAATAGCCCTCGCAAATACAGCAACCTATCAATAAAAATATAAAAACAAATCTTTTGGTTATCTCTGTTTCTTATGGAATATGCCTTTCCCTATGGATGCACTTTAGCCTCCAAAGAGTGCGTTCAATCCATGGAAAGGATGCACTCCAGCCCTTAAAGAGTGCATCCTTCCCCTCAACGGAAACTGCCGAACCCTCATGAAGCAGTATCCAATCCATAAGAGGATGCACTCCGCCTTCAAAAGAGTGCATCCTTCCCCTCAACGGAAACTGCCAAACCCTCATAAGGCAGTATCCAATCCATAAGAGGATGCACTCTAGCCCTCAAAAAGAGTGCATCCTTCCCCTCAACGGAAACTGCCGAACCCTCATAAGGCAGTATCCAATCCATAAGAGGATGCACTCTAGCCCTCAAAAAGAGTGCATCCTTCCCCTCAACAGATACTGCCAAACCCTCATGAAGCAGTATCCAATCCATGAGAGGATGCACTCCGCCCTCAAAAAGAGTGCATCCTTCCCCTCAACGGAAACTGCCGAACCCTCATGAAGCAGTATCCAATCCATGAGAGGATGCACTCTAGCCCTCAAAAAGTGCATCCTTCCCCTCAACGGAAACTGCCAAACCCTCATAAGGCAGTATCCAATCCATAAGAGGATGCACTCTAGCCCTCAAAAAGAGTGCATCCTTCCCCTCAACAGATACTGCCAAACCCTCATGAAGCAGTATCCAATCCATGAGAGGATGCACTCCGCCCTCAAAAAGAGTGCATCCTTCCCCTCAACGGAAACTGCCGAACCCTCATGAAGCAGTATCCAATCCATGAGAGGATGCACTCTAGCCCTCAAAAAGTGCATCCTTCCCCTCAACGGAAACTGCCAAACCCTCATAAGGCAGTATCCAATCCATAAGAGGATGCACTCTAGCCCTCAAAAAGAGTGCATCCTTCCCCTCAACAGATACTGCCAAACCCTCATGAAGCAGTATCCAATCCATAAGAGGATGCACTCCGCCCTCAAAAAGAGTGCATCCTTCCCCTCAACGGAAACTGCCGAACCCTCATGAAGCAGTATCCAATCCATGAGAGGATGCACTCTAGCCCTCAAAAAGTGCATCCTTCCCCTCAACGGAAACTGCCAAACCCTCATAAGGCAGTATCCAATCCATAAGAGGATGCACTCTAGCCCTCAAAAAGAGTGCATCCTTCCCCTCAACAGATACTGCCAAACCCTCATGAAGCAGTATCCAATCCATAAGAGGATGCACTCCGCGCCTTAAAAAGAGTGCATCCTTCCCCTCAACGGAAACTGCCGAACCCTCATAAGGCAGTATCCAATCCATAAGAGGATGCACTCTAGCCCTCAAAAGAGTGCATCCTTCCCCTCAACGGAAACTGCCAAACCCTCATGAAGCAGTATCCAATCCATAAGAGGATGCACTCTAGCCCTCAAAAAGAGTGCATCCTTCCCCTCAACGGAAACTGCCGAACCCTCCTAAAGGCAGTATCCAATCCATAAGAGGATGCACTCTAGCCCTCAAAAGAGTGCATCCTTCCCCTCAACGGAAACTGCCGAACCCTCCTAAAGGCAGTATCCAATCCATAAGAGGATGCACTCTAGCCCTCAAAAGAGTGCATCCTTCCCCTCAACGGAAACTGCCGAACCCTCCTAAAGGCAGTATCCAATCCATAAGAGGATGCACTCTAGCCCTCAAAAAGAGTGCATCCTTCCCCTCAACGGAAACTGCCAAACCCTCATAAGGCAGTATCCAATCTATAAGAGGATGCACTCTAGCCCTCAAAAAGAGTGCATCCTTCCCCTCAACGGATACCGCCGAACCCTCATAAAGGCAGTATCCAATCCATAAGAGGATGCACTCTAGCCCTCAAAAGAGTGCATCCTTCCCCTCAACGGATACCGCCGAACCCTCATAAAGGCAGTATCCAATCCATAAGAGGATGCACTCCGCGCCTTAAAAAGAGTGCATCCTTCCCCTCAACGGAAACTGCCGAACCCTCATGAAGCAGTATCCAATCCATGAAAAGGATGCACTCTAGCCCTCAAAAAGAGTGCATCCTTCCCCTCAACGGAAACTGCCGAACCCTCATGAAGCAGTATCCAATCCATAAGAGGATGCACTCTAGCCCTCAAAAGAGTGCATCCTTCCCCTCAACGGAGACTGCCGAACCCTCATAAGGCAGTATCCAATCCATAAGAGGATGCACTCTAGCCCTCAAAAAGAGTGCATCCTTCACCTCAACGGAGACTGCCGAACCCTCATAAGGCAGTATCCAATCCATAAGAGGATGCACTCTAGCCCTCAAAAAGAGTGCATCCTTCCCCTCAACGGAGACTGCCGAACCCTCATAAGGCAGTATCCGATCCATAAGAGGATTCACTCCGCCTTCAATAGAGTGAATCCTTCCCTTCAAGGGTTTTACTCAATTTTCATCGCATCTCATTTTTATGAACCCTCATTTTTATGAATCCTTGGTCAAAGGCACAAAAGGAAGTTTTCTAGCGACTGCCGTATCACCCATCTTATGGGATTCCACTTGCCTACAGAGCTTTCAAACCTTTTTACGCCTTCATAAAATCGAATCTAAAAGAATTCATTAAGGCAATTAAGGGTAAATTTTGTCAAAATATAGACAAAGTTTATTCTTTTTTGTGATTGTTGTATTTTTACTATAGTTATTTAAATCGAATTTATATATGATACGTATCGATATTTATTTATCGAAATAAATATAGGAGAAAAACTATGAATATCAGATATTTTTTCATAGCGGGGGCTATCACAAGTGGTTTAGCTCTCGCGATTCAAAAATCTGATCGTATAGTCAATAAACAGCCCTCTCCTATTGTTGCACCTTATACTATTGAGAAAACAAATTTACAGTTTGTTAAACAAGTAAGGGACACATCGGATACATTGAATATACTGAGAGTCAGTAATAGAAGCGCATCAGAACAAGCATCAATAAACGATATATACGAGAAAGGAAAAAGTTTATTGAATGCAATAGCTAGTTTTTTAGGATCAATTATTATATATTTCATACAACTTGTTTCTACTAGAGTATAAGATACAAAAAGTTCTTAAAGTAAAGTTATATACATTTTGTATATATTGTAAAACTTAAATAAAAAGGCCCTTTTTAAATGGGGCCTTTTTTAGTTTAATTTTTCCTTTGTTTTAGTTTAATTTTTATTGTGTTTTTATTTTTATTGGCCAAATATCACAGCCTTCAAAAATGCCATTTTTTGCCTTCCTCTCCCCTCAAATGACAAAGGCTCTAACCCTTAAAGCTCCCCCATAGGCTCTAACCCTTAAAGCTCCCCCATAGCGCTTTAATCAATGAGAATCAGAAATTCCTTTTATTCTTCTTGTTCTTCCCAAAAGTTCCTCTGTTTCAAGAAAATGACCATGCATCCCCTACATCATCGGATTGGCTTACAGATCTCCATGAAGCAGACTGAAAAACACAAAAATACCATATAAATTTTTGTATCAATATCACCATACTGAAACGCTGTTGCAGCTTAACAAGCGCTGCTTCATTGGCAAGAACAGCTTAAAGACAAAAAATACCTCAAAGGAAAAAGACCCTAACACTGCTCAAAAATGCCATTTTTTGCCTTCCTCTCCCCTCAAATGACAAAGGCTCTAACCCTTAAAGCTCCCCCATAGGCTCTAACCCTTAAAGCTCCCCCATAGCGCTTTAATCAATGAGAATCAGAAATTCCTTTTATTCTTCTTGTTCTTCCCAAAAGTTCCTCTGTTTCAAGAAAATGACCATGCATCCCCTACATCATCGGATTGGCTTACAGATCTCCATGAAGCAGACTGAAAAACACAAAAATACCATATAAATTTTTGTATCAATATCACCATACTGAAACGCTGTTGCAGCTTAACAAGCGCTGCTTCATTGGCAAGAACAGCTTAAAGACAAAAAATACCTCAAAGGAAAAAGACCCTAACACTGCTCAAAAATGCCATTTTTTGCCTTCCTCTCCCCTCAAATGACAAAGGCTCTAACCCTTAAAGCTCCCCCATAGGCTCTAACCCTTAAAGCTCCCCCATAGCGCTTTAATCAATGAGAATCCGCAATCCTTTTATTCTTCTTGTTCTTCCCAAAAATTCCTCTGTTTCAAGAAAATGACCATGCATCCCCTACATCATCGGATTGGCTTACAGATCTCCATGAAGCAGACTGAAAAACACAAAAATACCATATAAATTTTTGTATCAATATCACCATACTGAAACGCTGTTGCAGCTTAACAAGCGCTGCTTCATTGACAAGAACTTCTTAGAAAGACAAAAAACACCTCAAAGGCAAAAGAGCTTAACACTGCTCAAAAATGCCATTTTTTGCCTTCCTCTCACCTCAAATGACAAAGGCTCTAACCCTTAAAGGCTCTAACCCTTAAAGCTCCCCCCATAGCGCTTTAGTCAATGGACCTTTCCCTCATACCGCTTGAATAAGGCACTTGAATAAGCGATAATTTATGAGCATTTTCTAACAAAACAACAGAACAGTCTTAAAGAAGAGAGTAGAATTTATAATTGATTTTTCCCCCTATTCTTGAGGATCAAGCTATTTCCAGTCTATTTTTTAAAATCTTGGCTATTATTCTTGATTTTTTGAGCCCTTTATTTGGCTCTGGTAAGAAAGGTGTGAAAGCGTCTCAATCATGGCGCTTTCACATCTTTTAAATAAGAGTGCTTTTCTTCAACAGGAGAGTACAACACTAATCAATTTTTATATCCATAAATGCGATTTTACCATCTTTAATATAAGTAATATCAGGAGCATGTTTTACCCCCTCTGCTTCAAACACGAACTGTTCATCACTCACCCCTTCAAACCCTTGTTCCCTTAATTCTTGTTTTTTCTCCTCGACTAATTTTTTATGAAAAGCACGTTTTTGATTACACGTATTAGGGGATCTCACTCTGAAAAGCTGATAGTCCATGGCTATAGACCACTTCTCAGCAACCCGTTCCAGTAGATCGTAACTGAACTTTCCTTCCCTTTTCACTTCTTGAGCGATCACCATCGCGCGTTCCAAATGGACTTTTTCAATGGTTTCATCAAAGCCAAGCTTCTCCCCTGCCGTAAAACTTTCGTCATAAGAAGCTAAAGTCTCAACATCGCCCAGTAAGGCAAGAGCAGCAAGATGCAGCAAAGCATAAGGTGCGAGCTCTATGTCATCATCCGGTGCCCAAGATAAAGAGTCTTTTTCCCAAGGGGGAATACCATATTGAGAGCGAAACATTTCATGCAAAGAATCATCTTCCATTGTCCATTTTAAAGTTTTATCGAGTGCTTTCTTTAAAAGCTGGACGCTCACTTTTTCTTCAAAAATTTCCAATCCATTGGGTACAAAATTCATAAATACCGTTGGCACAACCCCAGAATTATGAGGATTAATCGTCTGACAAGCCGCCGCAAAAATACCGCTCATAATTAAAAGTCCGCGATCAAAAGGCGAAAACTCTTCCACTCGTTGCTCGTTATAAAGAAACTGCACTTCGCGATCTGGTAAAAAGAGGGTTGCCAAATAATCTCCCTTTCCCTCGATTTCCACCGACCATCCCAAGCTTTTTAAAAGCCCTGTTGCACTTTCTATCGTGAGAATTTCATCATCATCATCATAATCGGCAGAGAACTCTTTTTCCTTTAGTTGCAAACGCCTCTCCTGCACCACAGCTTCATCTTTCCAAAACTGCTGCGTTGCAAGATCATTTTCTTTAAGCACTCTTTCCAGCTCGCCTTTCACTTGGAAATTCATTTTCATCCGTTTAAAGACAGAGATATAAAGAGCTAAAATAAGCATGATAATGATCATGCAAATAACAATCATCACCCAGAATCCGGGATCTAATAGAAATACGGCTATAGGATCACTGTTCATTTTTCCCCTCTCAGTCTTTACAAAGCCCGTGCGACAGAGAGCTTATGTGCTCTCCTACAGAGATTGCTTCTTCTAGTTTCTGAATATTTTTTCGCAACTCACCCGTCACTTTGGTGCGAAGCCGTAACATAACCGGAATAAAAATAATAACACAAACCGTTATGATGTCCGTTGTTTTAAAGAGAACGGCATGCACAACATATTGCCACCCTGTCAGCTGCCAATTCAATACACCTGGTATTTCTAGAACCATTTTCCACATGATAATGAGAACCGCAATAGCAAAGATAATTTTATAATCCTTTGCTGAGAGCAACACGTGCTGGAGCGAAAAAGAATGCGCTCCTTTATGCGTTTCTTGCTCTGATGCCCAATTTTGCTCCTTCATGTATTCCCCTCTCACTCTTTGAAAAGACCCGTGCGACAGAGAGCTTATTTGCTATCACACAGAGATTGCCTCTTCTCGTTTCTGGATTTTTTTCCAATTTACGCATTATGATGATGCAAAACCCAAATACCACCGGAATAAAGAAAAGTACACAGACCATTATGGTTTGCGTCATAATAAAAATTATAATATTCCTGCTACCTTGCCACCCTCTTACCTTCCTCACATTGCAAACAATAAAGATTTTCAAACCACGCCAATCTGTAAACAATAGTCACAATTCAGCTTTTTCTTCCCAAAAATTCTCTTATTTTCAAGAAAATCACCCTGCAACCCCACTTCAATAGGATTCATTTCAAAGCTTGAATGAACAAGGCTCATAAAAATACGAAAACAACCCATATACCGCGCGCCCCTACAAGCAAAACCGTTCCTTCCTCACGCCTCAAACGATAAAGTAAGTCCCAAGCACTCACTCTAGGCTCTAAACCCCAAGGGCTCTTATTCCCTTAAATCAATACTAATCCATAATCGGCTTTTCTTTCACTCAATGCCACCCTCAACACTGCTCCTTAGAGCAATGTTTACGGACACCTCATGAAAGAGCACCAAAAAATATCAGAGGCAAAATGGTATAGAGAGCAATCCCTATAAAGGCTGAATCTCTCATAATTTCTTCATTATTTTTCCCTCTCATGACTTCTCAAACGCTGTATCCTGTTCTTGCAAGACGTTTTTCAGTTCTTTTCTTAAACAGCGATACGTTCTCACCTGCTTAAAGACACCATAATAAAGTTCTAAAATCATCATGGGAATACAAGCAACCACCAATGTCACGCACATAAGCACGAAAACAAATATCATGACAAGAATATCGTCCATTTTCCAGTTCACACTTTCTTTATATCGATCCTTTTGATCGGTTATTTTACCCCGTTGCTGATCTATTCCTTTCAATTTCCGAATATTTTTTACCAACAAAAACCACAATATGATGTAGAGTATCAACATAACTGGGAATAAGACCAAAACACACACTATAATAACTTTCCAAAACGCATACAGAGAGAGAAAAAGAGGTGTATCCCACCACCCTGTCCGTTCCCCATTGCTACCCAAGGATAGGAGAAAGAAAATCTTGTTCCACAGCTCAAGAGAAAAAATGCTGTACTCTTTGCTATCCAAGGATGAGAGAGAGAGAATCCTGTTCCATAGCTCAAGAAAGAAAATCCTGTTCCATAGCTCAATAATGAGAGAGAGAAAACAAATGACAACATGCTCTCGCACAGAAAAAATACTTTTTTCGAAAAAATGGCGCAGTCCATTATAAAATGCTGAATTTTTCCCCTTCATTGCTCTTCCTTTTTTTATGAAAAACGCATTTCTTTATCTCATGCCCGCTCTTTTAAGAACCACGAAAAGTGCGATGCATGGCGCTTCCCTTGTTTTCAACAAAAACCCCCAACTTTCTAAAAGCGCGGTTGCTCTTCCCAATGATTAAGAGCATCCTCCTCATTACAAACGAAAATAGGCTATCCTCTTTGCCAGATGATTTTCCAACCATCCCCTCTTCTTGTGTCACGAGAGCTTCTAAACATTGCCTCTTACCCCTCACGATAGCTACAAAAGCGCCTTGTCACTCTCTTTATCTTACGCGTTTTAATGCCCGTCTCACTTTACGATACGTTCTCACCTGCTTGAAAACAAAATAGTAAAATTCTAAAATGAGCATGACAACACCCGCAGGAAAAAAGACGTTTAGCAGAAATATCAACCAAAAGTATACGATAAAAAAACAGCTTATTTTTTCTCTATTGTTTTTTACCGGATTATTTTGTTGATCGATTGTGTGACCCCGTTGCTGGATAGCCTCTTCTAACTGCTGAATCTTTTTTTTCAACAAATACGTTAAGATGAGATAAAGCACCAATAAAACAGGCATCAAGGCAACAACAACCACCATGATGACTTCACGCAGCACAAAAAGCGCCAAAAGAGTGCTATCCTGCGATACACTCAACGGCCACTTGGCTTCTAATGGGATCAAAAGAGCTTTATAACCTATCCCAATAAGGATAGAAATAAGACAAATAATCATATGATCTTTATAAGAACGAAATGATTTTCCCAAAAAAAGAGAGCACCGTTTGTTATAAAATGTGGAATTTTCCCCCTTCATTTGCTCTTCCCTTTTATGCAACTGTTTGTCCCTAACTTTATAAGGACACGCATAATCTCTCAAAGCACCATTGCATCCATTATCGTCAAACAGAACACCCCAGAAAATACTCGTATTGCATATTCATGTTGCCAATAGTTTTGCCAATTCACGTGCTTGTTTTAAAGAAATCTCTCAACACTTCCAAACCAACGCGCATCACCCCCATTTCATGAACAGCCCCCATGAAGGGGATAACAATAGCGCCTCCATGAATATATCCCCTTACTATAAACTCTATCACCACCATTGTTTCAATAAAAAATGTAATCCGGCACCATTCATATACGCCCCCTGCGGCCTCTACAATAGCCTTACCCTCCCTTGTAATACGCATAATCTCTCAAAGCACCATTGCATCCATTATCGTCAAACAGAACACCCCAGAAAACACTCGTATTGCATATTCATGTTGCCAATACTTTTGCCAATTCACGTGCTTGTTTTAAAGAAACATCTCTCAACACTTGCAAACCACCGCGCATCACCCCCATTTCATGAACATCCCCCATGAAAGGGATAACAATAGCGCTCCCATGAATATATCCCCCTTACTATAAACTCTATCACCACCATTGTTTCAATAAAAAATGTAATCCGGCGCCATTCATATACGCCCCCTGCGGCCTCTACAATAGCCTTACCCTCCCTTGTAATACGCATAATCTCTCAAAGCACCATTGCATCCATTGTCGTCAAACAGAATACCCAAAGAACACTCGTATCGCCTATTTATGTTGCCAATACTTTTGCCAATTCACGTGCTTGTTTTAAAGAAATCTCTCAACACTTCCAAACCAACGCGCGTACACCCCATTTCATGAACATCCCCCATGAAGGGGATAACAATAGCGCCCCCATGAATATATCCCCTTACTATAAACTCTATCACCACCATTGTTTCAATAAAAAATGTAATCCGGCACCATTCATATACGCCCCCTGCGGCCTCTACAATAGCCTTACCCTCCCTTGCAACAAGCTACGCCATAACTCGTTCCTCAACACGGACAACCCCATTAGCGTAAGGCTCCTACGACAACCCCACCCCCTGCCCAAAAAACAGCCCTATCTAGCTTCTACGATAGCCTTTATCCCTTGAAAAGACAGAAGCATTTTTATTCTTTTCTCAATTGTTTTCGGACCCCCCACTTAAGACATGAAAAAAGGAACTTCCATTGATTTGCAAATGATCGCGCAATAAGAGCATTTGAAATGAGAAAATCTTACAACTTTCTTATTCCAATTAAAAAGGATCAATGATCATTCAAAATATGACGATACATTCCATTTTTCATTGGGGATCTTGCAAGCCAATAGCTTAGAATATATTCATAAAAGCGCTTCTAAGACAGAGAGACAGCCGCAATTCTTGAGATCAAGCATTTTAATATCAATGAAAGCACTAACATTCCCTTGCAAGTTTGAGGTGTTGTTTTGTCAACAATCTTGTTAGCATGGATTGATTCTATAACTATGCGATATCAGCACAATTGCTCTTTATAAACAGCATTGATACGCGCCATTTTACTCACACTTCTTTATAAGCCTTGCGTTATAGGCTTGTGGGGAAAAGATAAAGGAGAATCCTGTTGAATATAGCAATTATTTTGGGGTCTGTGCGTCAACCTTCCTTAACAAGAACTTTAGCCAATTATTTAGCGGATTGCCTCATAAAGCGGGGTGCATCACTTCAGTGGGTTGATTTGCGTGAACAGCCCTTGCCGATGACAGATCCCGATTATCATCAGCAGGTAGAGGCTAATCCAAGTGCTGCGGTCCGTGAGTTTGTAAAAACCATTGCAGCGGCTGATGGCGTTATTCTAGCAAGCCCCGTTTATCAAGGGTCTTATTCGGGTGTTTTAAAAAATGCTCTTGATAATTTGAGCTATAATGCCTTTTTAAATAAACCTGTTGGGCTTATCTCTCATGGGAGTACGGCCAAAAAATGCGCACAACCGTGTGAGCATTTAGTTCCGGTGGTACACACGCTTTATGGTTATACACTCCAATGTCAAATCGCCTCTTCCAACGAAGATTTTTCCTCAGATGATGAAGGTCGTACTTGGAAAGTTACAAGTGAAGAGGTACAAACACGTTGTGAAAGACTTGCTGATGAAATGTACACATTTTTAAAGCAAAGAGGTGGGATTTAAAGTAATAAGGGAGGGGGCATGAAAAAAAAGGATGCGCACTATCGTTATTTAGTGGTAGGGGGTACAGGGATGCTTGCCCCTTTGTATCAATCACTAAAGCCGCAAGAAGTGATTATTGCTGCACGCTTTCTTTCCCATAAAGTCCAGCTTGAGGCATTGCACAACAAACAGTTGTGTGTGTCGTTGGATTATGATTGTGCGGCATCAAAGGCGCAATTTTTAGAAGCTGTGAAGCAATGGCATGATCTAAAATATTGCATATTATGGATTCATTCGCCCGCCTATGCATTTTCTTGCGCATTAATTGAGCAGTTGGCTCTTTTGCCTAAACCGCCATGTATTCTTCATATTTTTGGTTCCAACATGCATGATCAAATGATCCTCGAGTGCGCGCGCAAAAACAAGGTTGATTTTATCCCCATTCAATTAGGACAAAAAACAACGCCCAAAGGTTTACGATGGCTGACCCATAAGGAGATAAGCCAACAGGTACTGGATGCCATAAAAAACCATATGAATAAACAAAACTTATGAGCAACACCTATGGCTTTGCAAAGAAGCAGTGTCCCTTCAATCTCTATCCATACCCGAACACCCTCTTGAATAGCCCATACTCTCTTACATCATAGGCTTTGAGAACGAACAATCCCCCTCCCTTACGCCTCTAAACAGCATGCCTATATCAACAGCTCCAAAACCAAACGTTTTTCTATCCCTTCTCACACGGACTTACCCCCTCTGACAACCATCACAGCCCTTGACCAACCACACACCCTTTTACAGTTACACGTTTTTACGATTTTGCAAATTCACAGAAAACAACAAAACTGCCGATAAACCACCCCGTTAAAGCCTATCATCAGCCTATTACAAACCTATCACCAGCCTATTCATTGCCATCAACCCTTTTCCCCCAACGCCCTCCATTACCCCAATCCCCCATTCCAATTTTGACGCATTGCACAATCCAACCTTTACGCCTCCATTGGCACCTTTTCTCCCCATATCCGCCCCACAACCATCACGGCTCTTGAGCAACCACACGCCCTATTACAGTTTCACGCTTTTACGATTTTGCAAATTCACAGAAAACAAGCAAACTTCCGATAAACCGCCCCGTTAAAGCCTATCATCAGCCTATTACAAACCTATCACCAGCCTATTCATTGCCATCACCCCTTTTCCCCCAACGCTCCCCATTACCCCATTCCAATTTTGACGCATTGCACAATCCAACCTTTACGCCTCCATTGGCACCCTCTTTACCCCATATCCTCCCCACAACCGTCACGGCTCTTGAGCAACCACACACCCTTTTACAGTTCCACGTTTTTACGATTTTGCAAATTCACAGAAAACAAGCAAACTGCCGATAAACCGCCCCATTAAAGCCTATACAAGCCTATTACAAACCTACCATCAGCCTATTCATTGCCATCAACCCTTTTCCCCCAACGCCCTCCATTTCCCCATTCCCCCAGCGCGCCCTCCATTCCTCCATTCCCCCAACGCCCTCCATTTCCCCATTCCAATTTTGACGCATTTCACAATCCAACCTTTACGCCTCCATTGGCACCTTTTCTCCCCAACCGCCCCACAACCCTCACAGCCCTTGAGCAACCACACACCCGCTTTTACAGTTTCACGTTTTTACGATTTTGAAAATTCACAGAAAACAAGCAAACTGCCGATAAACCGCCCCATTAAAACCTATACAAGCCTATTACAAACCTATCATCAGCCTATTCATTGCCATCAACCCTTTTCCCCCAACGCCCTCCATTCCCCCATTCCCCCATTCCAATTTTGACGCATTGCACAATCCAACCATCCTCCATTGGCACCCTCTTCTCCCCATATCCTCCCCACAACCCTCACGGCTCTTGAGCAACCACACACCGTTTTACAGTTCCACGTTTTTACGATTTTGCAAATTCACAGAAAACAAGCAAACTGCCGATAAACCGCCCCATTAAAGCCTATACAAGCCTATACAAACCTATCATCAGCCTATTCATTGCCATCAACCCTTTTCCCCCAACGCCCTCCATTACCCCAACGCCCTCCATTACCCCAACGCCCTCCATTCCAATTTTGACGCATTTCACAATCCAACCATCCTCCATTGGCACCTTTTCTCCCCAACCGCCCCACAACCCTCACGGCTCTTGACCAACCACACACCCTATTACAGTTTCACGTTTTTACGATTTTGCAAATTCACAGAAAACAACAAAACTTCCGATAAACCGCCCCATTAAAGCCTATCATCAGCCTATTCATTGCCATCAGCCCTTTTCCCCCAACGCCCCCCATTCCTCCATTACTCCATTCCAATTTTGACGCATTTCACAATCCAACCATCCTCCATTGGCACCTTTTCTCCCCATATCCTCCCCACAACCCTCACGGCTCTTGAGCAACCACACAC
>NZ_JBHINR010000014.1:0-6962 GCF_042195105.1 Bartonella sp. CL436QHHD
CACTTTTTTAAAAAGTACCCAATCATATAGTCTCTTTGAGATTATTTTCATTTCTCTTGCCAATCTTCTGAAATTACTTTATTGATAAGCACGTGTTTTTGATCGTCCACGCAACGATCAATAGGGAACTAAAAGCCCTAAATCCGAGCGTACAATTGAGCCTACTTTTGTGGGTATCCCGGAATTCCGGGAGTTTTTGCTATGTCCAGGTGCTTTAAGCACTAAAAGCAAAAAAACTGACTCGGATTCAGTACTTTTAGACTCCCGGAATACCAATGCGAGGGCGCTCGCAACCGGAGGGGGGCTTGAAGTGCAAACCAAAAATCCAAATTTTATCGACATTCTGATAGGCAAAAGAATCCGCCACAGACGCATTTCAATGAGCCTTTCCCAAAAAGAATTAGGAAGCCATTTAGGTGTTAGTTTTCAACAAATCCAAAAATACGAAAAAGGCTTCAATCGTGTAAGCGCAGGATGTTTACTCAAAATCGCCCAAAAACTGGAAGTTCCTATAAGCTTTTTTTATGCAGACATTGCTACAAAAGAAGATATCTCAACAAAAGAAAATACCCCACTCCGTGATCAAGAAACCTATAGCGAAAAAGAACACACTCTTTTGAAAAACTTTAGAGACCTCCAGCCAAAAAAACAAAAAGCAATCTTGTGGTTGATTTCTGATTAGGAAAAAGAGCAACAATTAACATACCCCCGCCTAAAGTTTCCCATACCTGATATCACCATACCCCCAAGAGTGATGTTTTATGGCATATAAGATAATTCACACTATAGCTTGTTTTCTGTTTCCATTGCCTTAGAAAGCCAAGCTGATTGAGGATTAGCAGCTGAGTTTTTAAGTTTGACTATTCGTAGCAAAGCGGAGTTAAACAAAAATGACATTATCGCTCAAAACCATGCCCCCTATTGAGTTTACGAGACGGTAGAACAGTGTCAAGAAAACAAAGCCCCGAAAAAAAAACAAAAATATGAGCGGTTAAGTAAAAATCAAAAATTGAATCTATAACGTTGAAAGAGCTGCTCTATGTTGGATTATCTCCACGTCCTCTAAACCTCAGAAAAATGATTTAAAACATTTGTTTCGTTGATGAGCCAATCATTGAGAACGAATAATAGACAAAGAACGGTTCACCAATATCCTGATAGCCAATAAACAGAATAATCCACTCAATCCAGAAAGAAGGAACAATTTTCCAGCCGAAGTGTGACCTAAAACAAACGCTCCAACAAACGGCGCCACCAACATCGCTAAATTTTGTATAGACTGCACCCATCCGGAAGCCAATCCAATCTGTTCATTGAAATTGCTTACCAGATAAACATTAGAAGATATGGAAAAGTAAGCGCTAACCATTCCAATAAGGAAAAAACAAAGCAACAAAGTCTCAATACGGAGTAAATCAAAGTAAAAAAAGCACACTGAGATCATGACAAAACCAATCATTGTTGACATTGCCGGCATTAACAACTCCGATATTTTGCCTGTAAGGGGTTTATGCTTTGATTGTTTCACACGCCAAAACCCATAGAGAAAATTACCAATCGCTGAAGCAGATACCAGCATTCCAAGAGTCTGTTTATTCATTTTCATTGTGCCGAGAATAACGGGCAACTGATTATTCACCATAAAGACCATGGCAAAATACACAAACACCACCGCCACATAGGCATACCAAGCTGTCCCATAAAGCCTCTGCTGTACTTGCGTGGTATTCGCTTTTTTTATTCTTAGCGACGAGACAGGTTGTGCACCAAGAAAACAAAACACGATAAAGCCTAGCAATGTCAAAAAACCAGAAAATAATAAAGTATATGTATCTGATAAAAGTACAGACAGAGCACTCCCCAAAGCAGGTCCTATCATCTTTGCTGCGCTATTGATCATGTTAAGCACAGAATAGTAACGAGTCCGTCCGTGTTCAGGCACAGAATTTGCACTAAGAACGGAAATTGCAGGCATGGCTAGACTGTTGAATGTCGCTCGAATAACTGCCAGTATAATAAATCCTTGCAGACTCGTCGCCAGCAATAAACCGACAGTACATAGCGCCCGTAACAGCAGTGACGCCCGCAACCAATGGATCATAGAACGGTGGACTTACCAACATTCCAATTGGCTTCGACAGAACGATACCAGGGAATAATGTTGCCGCTCCAATAAAAGCGACATCATATTGATTAGCTTTCCAAGTGAACACAGATACGGTCAAAATCACGATATAATCAATCCAGCCCCCAAATGACACCATACCATTACCCAGCAAAAGCACCAACAAGCGATTTTTTATTGCCCCACCTCTTTGCACCAAAACACGCCCCCCTCTTTTTCGTTAGCAATACTGATTGAACTATCAATTTTTTCTCACACCCTAAAAGCACCAACAACTTTCACGCAACAAAGCACCAACAAGCGATTTTTTATTGCCCCACCTCTTTGCACCAAAACACACTCCCCTCTTTTTTCGTTAGCAATACTGATTAGATGACAAATTTTTCCTCATACCCTAAAAGCACCAACAACTTTCACGCAACAAAGCACCAACAAGCGATTTTTTATTGCCCCACCTCTTTGCACCAAAACACACTCCCCTCTTTTTTCGTTAGCAATACTGATTGAACTATCAATTTTTCCTCACACCCTAAAAGCACCAACAACTTTCACGCAACAAAGCACCAACAAGCGATTTTTTATTGCCCCACCTCTTTGCACCAAAACAGACACCCCTCTTTTTTCGTTAGCAATACTGATTAGATGACTAATTTTTCCTCATACCCTAAAAGCACCAACAACTTTCACGCATCAAAGCACCAACAAGCGATTTTTTATTGCCCCATCTCTTTGCACCAAAACACGCACCCCTCTTTTTTCGTTAGCAATACTGATTAGATGACCAATTTTTCCTCATACCCTAAAAGCACCAACAACTTTCACGCAACAAAGCACCAACAAGCGATTTTTTATTGCCCCATCTCTTTGCACCAAAACACACTCCCCCTCTTTTTCGTTAGCAATACTGATTAGATGACCAATTTTTTCTCACACCCTAAAGGCACCAACAACTTTCACGCAACAAAGCACCAACAAGCGATTTTTTATTGCCCCACCTCTTTGCACCAAAACACGCACCCCTCTTTTTTCGTTAGCAATACTGATTAGATGATCAATTTTTCCTCATACCCTAAAAGCACCAACAACTTTCACGCAACAAAGCACCAACAAGCGATTTTTTATTGCCCCACCTCTTTGCACCAAAACACGCACCCCTCTTTTTTCGTTAGCAATACTGATTAGATGATCAATTTTTCCTCATACCCTAAAAGCATCAACGAATTTCACGCAACAAAGCACCAAAAGGCAATTTATAATTATCCATGGAAACCACTGGGGATAAGTCTTAGATATGTATTAAAACTTCCATCGTTGATTGAACTTAATCTGCGTCTTTGCGAATGACGACAATAACCAAGCCGTTAATCCAGCTCTTGAATCCATTGATATAGGATAATCCCGCGCGCCTTCCTTTAGCTCCCACACAAAAAAACGCTCTGAGCGTCCTCTTCTCAAGAGGAAGCCCCCTTTATTCTTCTTCATCACTTTTCTGTGGAGGAGGCGGTAAAATATAAGAGCCTGAAAGCCAACGATTAAGATCAATGGCTCGGCACCGTGTGGAACAAAAAGGATATGAAGATTTTTGTGACATTTGACCACAAATAGGACAAGGATGCGGAGGACGGGTCTCTTTTTGCAAATTTAGCTCTTTTTGTTCTTGGCGCACCTTTGTCTTCTGCTCGTTCATTAACTTTTCTTCTGTTCCTTTTTTTTCATTTTTTTTCTCTTTTTGTTGCTTTTCACCTTGCATTGAACTTGCCTTACAGTTTTTCTAATGCGTTTCTTCAGCCCAGTGAGTGAAAAGTGGATAGTGATAAGCGATCAAGAGATCGGCTGTTTCAGCCAAAGGCAATCCCACAACATTAGAATAAGATCCCCTGATATAGACAACAAAAGCACCGGCTTTTCCTTGGATAGCGTAGCCACCCGCTTTCCCTTGCCATTCTCCTGAAGCAAGGTAAGCCTTCATCATGGCAGAGGTTAAGCGTCTAAAACGGACACGACTTTCAACCAATTTTACGGTTATTTTTCCATGTTCATTGAGCGCACAAATAGCGCCATAGACCTTATGCGAACGCCCAGAAAGGTATCGTAAACATTCATAAGCCTCATCCTCGCTTTCTGGTTTGGGGAGAATGGTCCGCCCCACAGCCACCACCGTATCAGCCGCTAAGATAATCATTTTCTGTCCAGGTAATTTTTCTTGACCATTCTGCAACTCGTCTTGACCACTCTGACTGTACCAGCGCAAAATCTCTTGGGCTTTCAGCGCTTTTTCTTTTGCCAAACGTTTGGCAAGCTTTGCAGGATGTTCTTTTAATTTTGGTGTTTCATCAATATCACTTGCATAAACCTGCTGCGGATCAATCCCTATTTGTGCCAAGAGCGCTAAACGCCTTGGCGAAGCGGAGGCAAGCACCAAATGAATTTCTTCTGTAAGAGTATCTGCCAAACGTTTTTCCCCCCACTCTCTTATATTTCTCATTTCCACCCCTTCACAATTGACTTCCCTCTCACCCCCCTTTTACGCACCCCCTTTTACGCGGCCCCTTTTTAAGCACCCCCTTTTAAGCACCATTAATCTTCCTTATCCTTTTTTTGCATTGATTTTACAGTTTTTCAAGGACCTTCAAATACTTCCCTTTTTTCACTCATGAAAAGCAAACTAAAAAACTGTTAAAAAATAATAGAAATAATATGATAGCTTTTAGAAAAAAGCACAAGCCACCCACGAGGCTACTTATAGCGATATGTAATACGCCCTTTTGTCAAATCATAAGGTGTCATTTCCACCATGATTTTATCACCGGCCAACACCCGTATACGATTTTTCCGCATTCTACCAGCGGTATGGGCAATAATTTCATGATCATTTTCCAGTTTCACACGAAACATCGCGTTAGGTAAGAGTTCAGTAACGATACCAGAAAATTCTAAAACTTCTTCTTTTGACATAAACAAACATTTCCTTTACAGTGCACATATTTTGTTAAGCTGCGCGTTATTTCCAGCGTTCATACCCTATTTTCTTAAGTTTGTGAATAAAAATTCCACAAAAAGGGAAAGGTTTTTCAAGTTTACTCTCTCATGTTCTCAAAAAACATCACCTCACACCTTAAGAATCAAAACTTTCTCTCCACCAATTTTACCCGCTAATTTCCTTCAATTTTTATGATGATTTTGGTTTCAGTATGACAAGAAATTACGCTAATTTTTCCCCTAAAGCATTTTCCCAATACCTCTGACTAATCCCTCCACAACTTACAAACAATCCTCCTCCCTCCAACTTTTCCTCACCTTCCGCCTTCCACACCTTAAACATGCGCCCTTCAAATAAACACCACTCCCCACACCAAAAGCCCCCTCCTTTTTTCAAAACCTTGTCCATTCTTCACACACCATTCACAACATGCTTCACCGCCCCCCTCCACACTCTATGTATTCCCGTACACCCTTGCCCCATTTTCCCTCTCTCCACACATTTCCTCTAAGCCACTCCTTTCATTTATGTTGCTCTCCCTACCTTCGAAAACAGGATCCCCATACATTGCGTATCATTAACCACAACGCCCCTAACAACATAAAGCCTTTCCTTTTTCACGAATATACGTTTTCACGCTTTTACAGATTCACAGAATAAAGCCAAATGAAACTTCCACCCCACGCCGCTCTATAAACAATAGTATTAACCCAGCTTCTTGCCTAGCCAATCTCCCCCAAGCACTTCAGATCACCCACCCTCAAACGAGATTATTTCATCAAACGCGACAAAAAAATCCAGCCTAAAATATTCATCACACTCTAAAAAAACACGTTGATAAATTGATATGCCGGATATCACCACCCCTATAAGCTCCCCTTCTAATCATGATTTCGGAGCCGCGTGAGAGGGACAAAACAAGCCGTTAAGTTCTTGGGTCAAGGACGCCGTTAGGCGCCATGTAATGGTCTCCTTGACCTTAAGAACCTAGGATTGTTAGTCCCCTCATTAAACGCGGGTCTGATCTCATGATTTTGGTGAGCGTTCCGGAGAGTTTGAGAGGCGGAAAGCCTCTCATTAAAAAATAAAGTTTATAAATAAAAACTATTTTTATTTGCCAATCTTCTGAAATTACTTTATCACTTAAAGTGTAAGTTTGGTCGTATACGCAACGACCAATAGGGAGCTAAAAGCCCGAAAGCTTAATACATAAATTTATCCCGCATTGCGAGTATCCCGGAATTCCGGGAGATTTTGCTATGTCCAGGTGCGTTTCCGCACTAAAAGCAAAAAGCTGATTTAGGTTCAGTATTTTTGACTCCCGGAATACCAATGCGAGGGCGCTCGCAACCGGAGGGGGGCTTGAAGTGCAAACTAAAAATCCAAATTTTATCGATATTTTGATAGCAAAAAAACGCGATTTATAATCCATATTTCGCACTTTTTTAAAAAGTACCCAATCTTATAGTCTTTGAGATTATTTTGATTTTTCTTGCCAATCTCCTGAAATTACTTTATTGATAAGCACGTGTTTTTGATCGTCCACGCAACGATCAAATAGGGAGCTAAAAGCCCGAAAGCTTAATACATAAATTTATCCCGCATTGCGGGTATCCCGGAATTCCGGGAGATTTTGCTATGTCCAGGTGCGTTTCCGCACTAAAAGCAAAAAGCTGATTAAGCTCAGTACTTTTAGACTCCCGGAATACCAATGCGAGGGCGCTCGCAACCGGAGGGGGGCTTGAAGTGCAAACCAAAAATCCAAGTTTTATCGACATTTTGATAGGCAAAAGAATTCGTCAAAGAAGAATTGCCATGAGGCTTTCTCAAAAAGCATTAGGAAACTATTTAGGCGTC
>NZ_JBHINR010000057.1:0-3955 GCF_042195105.1 Bartonella sp. CL436QHHD
GCCAACAAATTTTGCATCACCACCAAAAAACTTGGCTAAATCCTGAGAAATCGTGTTGATCTGACTACCATTAATCGCATCATGTGAACTCTCACCAATGGCACCATCTTTTACATTATGAAGTGCAACTGGTCCTGCATCCTTACCTTTACCTAAAGTTACGCTCTTATAATCAACTATTCCATCTTCTTTTTTATCGTAGAGAACAACTGCTGAATCTTCTGACTGAAGATTGTTAGAAAGATCCTTCAGACTTGCATCAAGCTGCGCTTTATTGACTGCTTCATTGTCATTCTCTGCTGCCTTAACACCTGAAAGTGTCCGGTCTTCTTTGTCTTTATTTGCAATATTGAGTTCTGTACCTTCTACTTCTGTACCAATAGTGATAACTTTCGTCTCATCATCCTGCTTGGCAAGACTATCACTCACTACATTGGTTACATCATTATGAACATTCGTGACAGAACTACTAATATCAGAAAGTGCTTCCGATACACTATTGTAAACCTTTTCCTCACCAGTGCTACC
The DNA here is from genome assembly GCF_042195105.1 of Bartonella sp. CL436QHHD. Taxonomy (NCBI): domain Bacteria; kingdom Pseudomonadati; phylum Pseudomonadota; class Alphaproteobacteria; order Hyphomicrobiales; family Bartonellaceae; genus Bartonella; species Bartonella sp. CL436QHHD. The sequence goes on from NZ_JBHINR010000057.1 coordinate 529, forward strand.
ATCATCATTGATAGTTTTAAGTTTGAATGTGGGGGCAATCCATTCTCCATTCTCATATCCAGCGCCACCACCAAAATAGCTAGCAAACTGTTTTTGCAGATCATAAATCTGTCCACCCGTAATCGCATCACTCGAGCCTGATACTATAGAGCCAGCTGCAAGTGATGTAAGCTTGCTGTTCTCTTTATTGTCCCCATGCGTCGCCACAAACGCACCTTTAGTCTTGCCCCATAACAATGCATCGCCTTGAACTGCTTGCGTAATATTACTTAGTTTTTCATCAAACTTTTTGACCTCATTAGACAGATGAGTGTTCACATTCTTGACACTCGTATCAAGACCCGCAAAGGCGCTACCAACATCGTTATGTGAATTAGTCGTTACTGTACCATCGTCAGAAACATTAGAGATTTTATAAGTCGGAGCTGTAAAAACACCCTCTTTAAAGGATGCTTCTCCACCTAAAAACTTAGCTACATCCTCACCGATTTTATTAATCTGACCGCCCGTGATTGCATCATGTGAACCCTTGGCAATCTGACCATCGGCAACATTATGGAGACCTACAGCTGCCTTATCCTTACCTTTACCTAAAGTTACACTCGTGTAATCAATGCCGCCATTATCACCATCTTTTTTATCGTAATGAACAACAGCTGAATCATCAGACTGAAGGCTGGTAGAAAGATCCTTCAGACTTGCATCAAGCTGACCCTTGTTAACGGCATCATTATCCTTTGTTGCTTCACCAACACCTGAAAGAGTCCGATCCGTACCAGTCTTGTTGGCTATATTGATTTCACTGCCTTCTACTTCTTTACCAATAGTGATAAGATTTGTATCTGCATCTTTCTTAACAAGGCTATCTCCTCTAACATTGTTAATTTCATTGTTAATTTGTTTTGTAATCTCATTTTTAACATTTGTGATAGAACTACCAACCCCTGTTAAAGCACTCGCTACATCAGAATAATTCTGATCTTTAGATCCACCATCAGCATCAAAGGTCTTGACCGTGAATTTAGGATTCGTCCATTTACCTTCTGTATATTCAGCGCCACCACCTAAATAAGTTGCAACAGTCTTATTCGTCTCAAAAAGCTGAGAACCATTGATCGCATCACTTGAGCTTGAAGAAACCTCTCCATTGGAAAGAAATGTAATCTTACTCTTGCTTTCCTTCTCTCCATGTGTTGCTACAAACGCCTTGTCAGAATCACTCCACAACAATGCATTCTGCTTAATATTTTCAGTAACCTCCGTGTTGTTTTGGGTAAACTCTTTTTGAAGATTCTCAAAAGATGTTCCTACACCCTCAAAAGCTTCCGATACAGTATTATACTTCTTCTCTTCAACTTTAGTACCATCCTCATTAATGGTCTTAATCTTGAAGCTTGGAGCTATCCAAGCGCCACCGGCATAACTAGCATGACCACCTAAAGACTGCGCAACACTGTCACCTAGAGCATATAGCTGATTTCCTGCTACAGCATCGCTTGAAGTTCCACTAACGTCTCCGTTGGCAAGATGTTTAATCTTGCTGCTCGCTCTTTTATCTTCTTTTCCATGCTGTGCCACAAAGGCACCTTCAGCATCACTCCACAACAAAGCATCGCCTTGAACTTCTTGCGTAATATTACTTAATTTTTCATTAAACTTTTTGACCTCATTAGACAGATGTTTATTCACATTTATGAAGTTCGTATCAATTCCTGCAAAAGCAGAGCCTACATCATTATAGGATTCGCTTGTCACTTCACCATCTTCAGAAACTTTCGACACCGTATAAGTGGGATCTTTAAACTTCTCACCATCAAAGGATACGCTGCCACCTAAAATCTTTGATAAATCTGCAGCTATGGTATGAAGCTGACCTCCCGTAACCGCATCATTCGAGCCTGATACTATAGAGCCAGCCGCAAGTGATGTGATCTTGCTGTTTTCCTTTTTACCTTCTTCCGTTTTATGCTGTGCGACAAAGGCATTGGCTTCCTTGCTCCATAACAAAGAATCCTGTGCTACTCCTTCTGAGACTTCCTTAATGCGAGCGTTAACAGTCTTGATATTCGTATCAAGTCCTTTAAAGGCTTTTTCTACACCTTCATACGGTTTATCTGTTACCTCACCGTCTTTAGAAACTGTCGATAAGTCATAGCTGGGAACTGTAAAAGTGCCATCAGCACCAAACGATGATTTGCCACCTAAAATCTTTGATAAACTTGCAGCTATGGTATTAATCTGACCACCTGTAACAGCATCGCTCGAACCTGATACTATAGAACCATCAGCCAGCGATGTGATCTTGCTGTTTTCCTTTTTACCTTCTTCCGTTTTATGCTGTGCGACAAAGGCATTGGCTTCCTTGCTCCAATTCAAAGAATCCTGCGCTACTCCTTTAGAGACTTCCTTAATGCGATCGTTAACAGTCTTGATATTCGTATCAAGTCCTTTAAAGGCTTTTTCTACATCTTCATACGGTTTATCTGTTACCTTACCGTCTTTAGAAACTGTTGATAAGACATACTTTGGTCCTTTAAAGTTTTTGCCATCAAAGGATACATCGCCACCTAAAATCTTTGAGAAATCATCTGTGATGATATGAAACTGTCCACCCGTGACTGCATCATGTGAACCCTTGGCAATCTGACCATCAGCAACATTGTGAAGTGCTACAGAAGCAGAATTTGCACCTTTTCCTAAAGTCACACTCGCATAATTTATAGTGTTATTATCACCCTCTTTTTTATCGTAGAGAACCACTGCAGAATCATCAGACTGAAGGCTGGTAGAAAGATCCTTTAAACCTTTATCTAGCTGACCTTTATTAACCGCTTCATTATTTTGTGTTGCTGCCTTCACACCAGAAAGAGTTCGATCTGCTTTGCTACTATTAGCGATATTGATTTCACTGCCTTCTACTGCGCCTCCAATAGTGAGACGATGCGTTGTTTTGTCTTTCTGAACAAAGCTCTCGCTTTCCACTTTGGTAATCACATTATTAACCTGTTCAGTCAATTTATTCTGAACATTCGTGATAGAACTTCCAACACCTGCAAGTGCATCCGCTACATTCGTATAGTTCTTGTCAAAAGAAGTACCATCCTCACCAAACTGCTTGATCTTAAAACTTGGAGCTTTCCATTGTCCTTGCTCATCATAACCTGCACCACCACCAAAATAGGTTGCAAGTTGTTNTGCAAGTGCATCCGCTACATTCGTATAGTTCTTGTCAAAAGAAGTACCATCCTCACCAAACTGCTTGATCTTAAAACTTGGAGCTTTCCATTGTCCTTGCTCATCATAACCTGCACCACCACCAAAATAGGTTGCAAGTTGTTCGTTCAGCGAATAAAGCTGACTACCCGTTACAGCATCTGTTGATTTAGCGCTAATCTCACCATTTGCTAGAAACGTAATTCTACTGTTT
>NZ_JBHINR010000081.1:0-14384 GCF_042195105.1 Bartonella sp. CL436QHHD
GCGCAAATTTACGGCAATGCACAAATTTATGGTGAGGCTCGAGTTTTGGGCCATGTTTATGGCAATGCCCGTGTCTATGGAGATGCTTATATAAGTGATAAAGCACACATTTCCGGAAATATGAAAATTCTAGATAGAGTATATATTTTCGATAATGTAAATATTTCTGGTAATCTTGAAATTCGTGGACGCAATTCAATCATCTACGAAAGTGACTATTCAGCAAGCGATATAAGCTACATAAGCCGTTTCTAACAACCAAACAACATTTTTAAACACAAGCGTGATTCACGCCACGGGTGAATTGTACGCAAATCAAGGAAATAAACCATGGAAAAAAAATACGAACTTACTGATGAAACAATTCAGTTTGATGGAAAAACTCTTCACCGTATTCGTGCTTTAAGGGATTTTGATGATGTCAAAAAAGGAGATCTTGGTGGCTTTATTGAAAAGGAATATAACTTAGGTCATGATGGCAATTGCTGGGTCTATGATGATGCCAAGGTGCTTGAAAGCGCTACCATTTTTCATAATGCCAAGATATTTGATGGCGCCTGTATTAGTGGAAATGCTTCAGTTTATTCTGATGCACAAGTTTACAGTCGTGCTGTTGTTTTTGGTAATGCCGAAGTTTCTGGTAGTGCACATGTTTTTGGTGATGCTGTTGTTCGCGACAAATCTCATGTTTACGGTGATGCAGAAGTTTACAATAGCGCACTCATTTATGGTGACGCAGAAGTTTTTGAGAATGCACGAATAAAGAATAGTGCCCACATTTACGACAATGCTCGTGTATATGGGAACGCAATAATTTGTGGTCCTGCTCTCATTTATAACAATGCTAAAGTTTATGGTGATGTCATTATATCATGCTCCAATTTCACGTATGAGGATGATATTAATTATGGAAATGTTGAGATTTTTGGAGATGCAAAAGTTTATGATAGTGCTCGCATTTATGACGCAGTCAAGATCTTTAGAAATGCCGAAATTCGTGGATTAGCTAATATTCGCGGAAACACGAGAATTCCTCAAGACATAAAAATTTAACAACCAACCAGCCTTTTAACACCAGCGTGATTCACGCCACGGGTGAATTGCGCGCAATGTAGGAAATCAAGATGACAAATTCTACTTTTTTAAAAGAAATGGCAGAAAAATATGGATTTTCTGCTGAAGAATTTCGAACCACAATCATAAAAACTTGTATTGGAGATAAAAATGCTAATGTCATCACTGATGCAGAATTTGCCGTTTTTCTTTTTGTTGCCAATACTTATGGACTTAACCCTTTAACAAAAGAAATCTATGCATTCCCTAAAAAAGGCGGCGGCATCATACCCGTTGTTTCTATCGACGGTTGGATAAAGATCATCAAATCAAATCCTGACTTTGATGGCATGACCTTTCAAGATCAACTCAATGAAGATGGGAATATCATTGCTATCAAATGTGCTATTCGTCTCAAAGGAATTAAAGACCCTATCGAAGTCACCGAATATCTCAAAGAATGCGAACAAGACAAAAGTGAACCTTGGAAAAAATACCCCGCACGTATGTTGCGCCATAAAGCTACTATACAGTGTGCTCGCTATGCTTTCGGGCTTTCCGGTATTTATGAAGAAGATGAAGCAAAACGTATCAATGAAACAAACCATAACGTACAAACGAAGTTAGTTTCTTATGATGTGCTTACGCAAATCAAACAATTAATAAACATCACTCAAACAGAAGAAGAAAAAGTGCTTGATTATGCACAAGTCGATAGGCTTGAAGATCTTCCTGATGAAGTAGCACAAAGGATTTTGGATATTTTGCAAAAGAGACAGCATGAAAAAGAACAATCTTTCCTACAACAAAAGCAAATAGAAGCGCCTATACAAGATGCCGAATATATTCACGTCCAAGATATAGAATATGTATCACAAGAACAAAGAACGGCGGTGTGATATGGAACAAAGAACAGCAGAATGGTTTCAAGCGCGCTTGGGTAAAGTCACCGCATCAAACATTTACAGCGTACTCAGTAAAACTACAAAAGGATTGCCTACGAGCAAATATGAAGACTACAAAATCAAACTCATAACAGAACGTTTAACAAGAGAAACAAGCCCCTATTATGAAACTGAAGATATGAGATGGGGTATTGAGCATGAAGATGATGCCTTGAGAGAATATGGCTTCATTTATGATGCCGATATAACAAAATGCGGCTTTATCCAACACCCCACAATAGAAATGGCGGGGGCTAGCCCCGATGGTCTCATTGGAGAAGACGGTTTAATCGAAGTCAAATGCCCAAGATCAGTAACACATATGCGCTTTTGTATAGGTGACGAAATCAAACCAGAATATCACGCACAAATGCAATTCCAAATGGCTTGTACAGAACGAAAATGGTGTGATTTCGTAAGCTATGACCCACGTTTTACGGGGGAATTCTTTCACTTACGCATGAAAGTCAAGCGTATTCTCCGTGATGATCAACAAATTGAACAGATCAATCAAGCTGTTGAAGTCTTTTTAGCAGAGATAGAACGAGAGATAAAACAACTCTCAACAAAAGCTGCTTAACCTTATGGGGGTGTTTTGTTCCCCGCATATCTACGAGCACCCCCACCCTTCTTAACACTTTCAAGTAATGCGTGATTCACGCCACACGTGAATTGCATCTCAATGTAAGGAGAAAAGATATGGCGCCTCGTCCAGCTGCTATAACGCAACCAGCCATTGCTCGCGCTTTAAGAGAAGCTAAAAAACAAGGTTGTGAACTCGTAGAAATCAAACCTACCGGTGAACTGCTTATCTATCTTAAATCCGATATTCCACTACCAAATTCAGTTAACCACCCAGACAAACTTTTAGATTTGTCAAAGAATGAATATTACGAAACCGCACTCTCTAAGATGTAAAATACCATGCCTAAACCACGTCCTCCTCATCTCGTTAAACAAATTACTCAACATGGCAAAATTGTATGGTATGTACGTATTGGTCATGGCAAACGCATTAGAATACGCGGTACCTATGGAACGCAAGAGTTTGTTGATAACTACAAAAGCGCACTTGCCGAGTTACAAGGGCTTATACTTCCTAAATCCAAAACCGGTAAACTTGTTGAAGGTTCATTTGCATGGCTGCTTAAACAATACTTTAACAGCTCTAATTGGCATAGTTACACTAAAGCTACAAAAAAACAAAAAGAACTCATCCTTATGAAGGTATGTGATACTATAGGAAACATTCCATACCAAGCAATTGAAAAGAAGCATATTATAGCCGGTGTTGAACGGCGTAAAGAAACACCAGCAATGGCTAGAAACTTTCTGAAAGCCCTTAATGGACTTTTTAATTGGGCAATTGATCAAGGTCTTTTAGAAAATAATCCAACAACAGGAGTAAGAAGACCAGCTCTTAACAACAAAGATGGATTTGTTGTTTGGACAGAAGAAGATGTTGAGAAGTATTATCAAAGATGGTCCCATGGTACCCATGAACGCGTTTGGATTGATGTCCTTTTGTATACGGGTTTGCGTCGTGGTGATGCGGTCCGCATTGGCTGGAAAGATGTAAAGAATAACATCATTCATCTTAAAACAGAGAAAAGTAAATTCCAAACAGATGTCTTTCTCCCAATTTTGCCAGAATTAGCCAAAACGCTTGAAGCAGGTCCTATTGGAGCAGAAACATTCATTTGTGGTAAAGAAGGTAAAAAACTAGTTAAAGAAAGTTTTGGCAACCTTTTTCGTGAGGCTTGTAACGTAGCAGAAATCAAAAAATCAGCACATGGCTTGAGAAAATTAGCAGCAACACGCGCAGCTAACTCTGGTGCAACAGTATCACAACTCAAAGCAATTTTTGGCTGGACAGATGACGCTATGGCATCTCTTTACACAAAGAGCGCAGACCGTAAAAAACTTGCTCTTGAAGCCATAAAAAAGCTTCAAAAAGATGAGGGATAGAGGCAAAAAAACTCAATAGAATCAAGATTCACCTATTCCCTCATATTAGACATAACTATTTTATTTTACTTGCTTTTTATTTGCTCTCATCGCCCACCATATAGCTTTACATTCCTATTCAGTTATTGATTCTTCATATATTTTTTAAAGATGAGAGATTCCTGAATAAAGTATTGTTATTTCTATGGATTCGACTAGTGTCCAAGGATATTATGATATACGGGGGGCGAATAAATTTGATCGCGTGTGGAAAAACATTGAAACCGTTAAAAATCTTCAACCTCTGCAAAGTATAGGAATAAGAGCGACAGTTACCAAAGAGATTCTAGAAAATATTATTAATTTTATCGATTTTTGTATAAGCAAAGATGTCGATTATATCGGATTCAGCCCGCTCGATACGTCGTCATTTAGTTTTTCTAGAAAAAATAATACAAAGGATCGATCTAAGGCTTTAAGAAACAAAACTCTTCCGCCAAACGCTTCACTTTTTCATTTGAGAGATGAATTATCAAGGAAAGAATCCCCCCTCCAGGTTTATATAGATAAAAAGTTTCAAGAAAAGAAAATCTCATGGACGTCACAAAATTTTGTAAATTGTATTAATTATTACTTAGGCGAAAATTCTACGTACGTTTCGTCGCCGTTAATGTGTTTATTTCCATTTTCATCCTTGGTATTGGACTATAATGGAGATTTAAAAAATTGCTTTTATTCAGAAGCTTTTGGGAATCTACAAAATTATGAGGCAATAGATTGGTCTGCTCAAAGCGTTTTAAAATCTTTGAAAGAATCTGGCGCATGTAGCGGATGTCGTGGGAAGGTATTTTGTGGATAAGGTTAAGCAATTTAAGATTTATAGTGTTAGCAAGTCTACTGCTCTAGTGGTTGCTGTTTTACCACTTTTTTTGTCAGAAAAATTGCATTTGTCGCAAGCGGATATTGTTTTAATCGGTAGTTATTTTTTATTGCTTCCTTTGATCTTAGAAGTCCCCTTGGGTTTATTATCAGATGTTTATGGAAGTAAACGCATTATTTATACTGGGCTGTTTTTCTTTCTTTGCGGTTTTTTAGCTCTTTTTATGAATTATGCATATTTTGCTTACGCCACTTATTTGTTGTGTATCACATTAGCAGCCGCTTGTTTTTCAGGTGCGGAAGATAGTTTACTCTTTTCTGTAGTACCAAAGCATCGCACACTGTTTTCCGTTAAGTCCGAAGTGGCTGCTGTTACCTATAGTGTGACAACGGTACTTATTTTTTTAGGGGGAATACTTTATTATGTGCATCCTGCATTGCCTGTGATTTTTCAAGTCCTTTCATTAATTTTTGCTATTTTTATGTTTTCAAAACTGACGAAGGGATTAGATAGTTTTCATATCAACGCTCATCCGAGTATTTTCACAGTTATGTGCGCCAGCCGTAAAGAAGTCAAAAATCCTTATCGCTTCACTCTTATTTTTTTAAGTGCAGTTTCAGCTTTTGCTATTTTGGTTAATAATCGAACTGTTTCTATCGCATTTTCTGATTTTTTGCCATTTCAACCTGCTATTTTGGTTTCGATTATTTTTATCATTGGGAATTTTTTTTCAGCAAGTTCCAATATATTGTTTCAGAAGTATTTTTCAAAGTTTCAAAATCCTATTTTTCCCGTCTTAATGATTGGTTGTATGGTAACCATTGCTTTTTTTCTCATGTCATTTCAAATCATTGCGGCTCTTATATTAGGATTTTTACTGCTATGTGTTTTTAAATCCGCTTATCGATCTTATCTGTCGTCTCTTCTTATCAATTCACTGATTGATCCCAAAGCTATCGCGACTGTTTTATCATTTACAGCCATTATTACAGCTGTTGTATCCTTTGCATTCAGTTTTTTATACGGTCATGTTTTTTCAACATTCTGGCAAGCTAATTTATGGTTGGCAGTGATTATGGCTGTGATTTTTGGGGTGTCTGCTTTAATTATTTTTGTCAGAAAACAAGAAATCATTTGGTTACAGCCTGAAAATGCACAATCGTCAAAACAACATTTCTTGAAACGCAAGCATCAAGAGTTTTGCTATGGGCAAATTTATCCGGAAGCATCGTGCATTAATGAAAACATAAAGGATGGCTCTTTTCGACAAAGTCTCTATCCTGCACCAAATTTGATAACACTTTGCGATGAAATAGTCGAATGGGAGTTTATCCGGGGTACTGTATTGAGCCAAATGGATTTGCTACATCAAAAGGCGATTATTGATCAAATCAATAAGATCTTTCAAGCTCGATTAAGCAAGAATATAATCTTATCACACGGAGATTTACATCCTGATAATATCATTGTTACTCCTGATAGTTCTTTTATGGTAGTGGATTGGGATTTATGTCAAGAAGCCAGTCCGGAATTGGATATCTTAACATTTTTCACCAGTCCAAGATTATCTCTCAATTTAGAAGAACGGATAGACTATATTTCTCATTTGCTGTCTATATCAAAGGATGAAGCTTTACCAATGATAAAAGCGTTTGTGGCTAAAAAAATTTCTGATCTTTGTCTATACCAAAATATTTTCATGAAACAATTAGTATTGGATTATATGAACTTGAATAAGAAATTTCATGGGCGATAATATTGTAATTTGTAATAAAAATTGCAGTGCGGGCTGCAATCATTGTCCATATTCGATGGAATGTATGGTGAGAAATGACGCGTTGCCTGAATCTTTATATACAATAAATGACATAAAATCTGATTTTATTATTCTTTCTGGTGGAGAGCCTTTTGAGCTCGATTATGATTTACTTCATAAATATACTTGTATGTGTCTCATTTGTAAAAAATATTTTCGGATTGCAACAGGGGGGCACATCTATATTCAACCATATTTGAAGCTATTAAAGAGTAATCCGTTCTTTTTAGGGATACAAATAGGCACAGATGTTATTTCAGAGATAAGAAATCTAGACAGTAAAAAATATAAACAAACGTGGGTGCGTAACATAGAATGTATGAAAAAAGATAGCGTACCATATAGTGTGACGATTACTTTATCGGAGAGATTCGATTTGGCAGAAGTGTTAGCTCTAATACGTATCGCTACTCCCGAGTTCATTTTAGTTAATTTTGAAAATAGAAAAAAGTATGAGAATACATTTCAGTTAAATATGATACGGGATTTTTTTTCTGGCTGTGAGATAAAATATGGATATACGCATCAGAGTTTACACCAATAAATATAAACTATCGGATTCTTTTCACAGTTCTTCTGGTGTATTAGTTGAAAAAACAGAACTGATAATTTTATTTACTGCTCAGGATAAAGTTATTTCGCCCTTTGCTATGGAGTTGCCATTGTCACCTAGTCACGGAGAAATGCCGGACGATTTTATAAAATCTATAAATGAACGATCAATAAATAAAAGTAAACACTTTGCAAATTCTTTAAGCTATTTCTTTGGGTTGGAAGATTTTTTTAAAAAAGTTGAAATGGCTAAAATTATTAATTCTGGATTAATGAAATCTATTAAAACGATAGGAATAGGTGCAATTATTGATGATGAGATACGTAATTACGATTTGATAAAATTGAAATCATCGAATCAGTATTTGGATGATACAATTGCAATTGTTAATGAAAACAAAAATGTAAAATTTATTATTGATTTCAATGCAAGTATTAATTTTGAGCAGTGGAATTATTTTATTGATAGGATAGATAAAAATAATTTGTTTGGAATAGAACAGCCTATGAAATTTCCTTCAAAAATTCCAAATTTGGGTTTCTTAAATATCGCTGATGAGACATTCGTGAAATGTGGTTATGAAAAAATTCACGAATATGGCTATAATGCTTTTGTCTATAAGCCATTTGCAAGTAATATTAAAGAATTATATAAGTGTTTTGAGAATAAAAATAACTACGTTGGTATGGTTGGAAGTAATGTTTCTGGCCCTTTAGATTGTAGTTTTTGTAACATCATAAATCATTATATGCCTACCAAATTAGCAGGAAATCGTGCAAGTAATTTTGAAGCGCATCCGTTAAATAATAAAACTGAGGATTTAATGAGAATTCGAGAAAAAAAGATATCTCTCTCTGATGAATTGTTTATTTATCTTGATAAATTTTGCCGAAAAGTATCGGATTTGTATTTTGATATGAATAAATTAAAAGAAATTGCTACAAATATATAGTGTTTCCCACTCTGAAGCAGCTATGTTTCGTGAATAGATATAGGACATACCGATGGAAGAACGATATGGTGCTTGTCTCATGTATCGGAATCTCATATACTAAAAGTGTCAAAGATGGTGGCAAAATTGGCTTTGTTTTTTTGATATTAGCAGTAATTTAAGCAGCAACTTGCCTTTTTTATTCAAGATTTTTGATGAGAAAGAATTATAGGTATTTCAGCTTGATGTAACTCAAAATAAGCGAACGGTATTTTTAAGCTTGATGTTTATTATAAAGCTGAGCTCAACCCCAATCAGAACAGTATAGCAGGTGGCCTTATTATCTTACTTAAAGGGGGCTAGCTAAGAAGCATACGCTTGTTATTATATCGAATGTTCTCAATTTGCATTCGATTAAATTTACAAATCAAGATGGCTTTTATTCTAATATCATCAATACCGAGCTTTATAGATTAAACATTCAAGTCCAATAGTTCGCAGAACAAATGAGCCATGCATCCAAAATGCCAATTACGAGTAATATAAATCCAGATGATATTGTAGCTGATATTCACGTAATACCATCAATACTCCCAAATAACTTCTATTATCGTAAGTTTTTCTTTTCTCTTGAGATAATCACCAATGTCATAAAAATATATTTTACCATGCTGTTGCATGTTTGGATTTTTTACAAAAATAGAAATTTCCATAGAGTAGCTCGAGATCCTAAACAAAAATATTAAAATATAATGTTTTTTATTATTTAAAAAATAACATAAACATTGGAATAACTCTCCAAAAGCAACAAAACTCTTTGTAAGAAGAACGCTGATCATTTTCTTTGAAAAAAGAGCAATGAAGAGAATATCACTAAAAAGAGCTTTGAGCGATTGGCTTGAAAAACTCTCAAAAGAGATTTCTCTATTGTGTGGTCCTATGATTTTTCACCAAGGTGGGCTATTCATAGCGTTTTGTAGGCCGACCGCATTTTGGGTTTTGTCTTCATAAATTTCACGAAGATAGTCGCAACAGCATAAAAGCTCTAAAGTTTGTTGAATAATTCCTTTATCCTTTAAAAGCTTCCAATCACGCTTATAAACATCTCGTGCAGGTAAAACCATCTGGTAAATGATCACAAGGCTCTACAATGAGTTTTGCATGACTTAACAAATAGGGTGATCAACACAATGTCATAGTGAGTGAAGGCAAGCCTATTTCAAAACGCCCACCCTCAACCAGTTCAAAAATCAACGCAAGGGTTGGTATGGTTTTATTCATTTTCAAAAGATGCGCTTGTAAACTTGCAGAGAAATGCCCCCCTTTGATTGTTCTTTGAAAACTTTCCCACCATACACGAAAGACTCCTTGATAACTTTCCCATGCCTTTTGATTGGGAGGTCTATCAACCCATAACCGCTCTTTTCGTTCATCGGGCCACACCAGCATTTGAAATCGTTGCAATAAGCCGTCATTATTTGTTCCATGGTGCATTGCTTGAATAATGGGAATAATACGTGCAGGTTGAATACCCCCTATAATAGAGACAGTTGCATTGGGAATAAAAATGGTTCCCCGTCCTATACGGTCATAGGTGTAAGACTTATTGCCATTAAAAGCTGTTAGATAAAAAGAACGGTCTGATTGATATTCCTTCCGTTCCAAATCGGATAAAAAACCAGATAATTCATCACGAACCAACAAGAGACCACGGGGGTTTTCTTTTAACAATTCCCCAAGCTTTTCGACGGTCACATCGTTGACAATAAGACGTCGTTTATTAAGCGTGTCATCTTCCTCACTTTCTTTATGTTCAAGAGATTGAGAAAGAAGAGCAAGGGCTTGTTCCTCGTCTTGATCTTTGAGTGCTTTGTAGGCTTGTTTTTTCTTTTCTCTTTTGTCTAATTCAATAAGAATATCTTTTGTTTCTTGCTGTTTTTTCTTCTTTAACCATTCTTGATGCCATTCCTCTTGAAAAACATCAAGAGGTGCTAAAGCAGCTTCCATGGTATCTGTTTTCATAGTTGAAGGTTCCCCCACAATGGCACCCCAGAGATTAGGAACAATTTTCCAATTGGCATGTTGTTTTGGAGAAACCCGCACGCCATTTCCAATGACAGCAGACAATCCACATAAAGCAGAAACAGCAACAAAATCGATAGAAGATTGTTGAATATCAGCAACGTCATAAACATAGTTTATTAATGGTGTTGGAAGCAGGAATATTTTAAAAGGCTCGACGGGTAAGAGAGCCGTAGCAATCGGTTGTAATTGCCCCCAACCATTTTGTTGCAAGGCTTGTTCATAAGAAATGGCTTTTAAACAAGTATTTTCGTTTAAAGAGACATTATCGTTATCATTGACGGGAGTATTTTCATTATTGTTTTGTAAATTACTATCTTTCATAGTTTCCCTCTTTTAAGAAAGTAATACGTTATTAAAATCGGTTCCTTTTGGAGCTTGCATCATAAAGACCTCAAAGCCTTGGCTATAAGCACGTGCAGCGAGGGTAAAACCTGCTTTACGACCCGCATCATCGCCGTCCATTGCAATGGTGAGACGTCCTTTTGTATGGGGTAAATTCACACGCATCATGCCACTGGTTGAAAGGGACGCCCATAAATCAACGGGCTCTGATAACAACCCAGACAAAAGAGCCAGACCGGTTTCAATGCCCTCACAAATGACCAGATGTTTGGGATTGCCTTGACTTAAATGCACAGCACCACCTGTTACAGATCCCAACATGGCTTTTGCTGGTTTTTGGTCTGTTTTGCAGCCATTGGCTTGTAAAATGGTTCTATGAATGGCGAAAGAGCCAGCGCCCTTAACAAGAGCCACCAACGCGGGCAGTGTAATCCCAGAGGGGTGTGGACACTTGTCGTAAAAGCGTAAATCAGCAGGCAAATCACATGTGATCCCCCGCATACGTAAATAGGTTTCTGCTAAAGTATTTTTGATTGGTTGGCTTTGTTGCCAAATTGCTTTTGCTCTCTCTGCTTTCTGTTTTGCTCGTTTGAGATCAGCACAAAACTGTTTGGAGAAAGAAAGCGTATGATCATAAGCTTGTTTTCCAAGCAAGCCAATTCTAATGAGCGCTTGTATGATCTCTCTAAAAGAGCAGCCAGCATAACAATAGAGCAATAAACGCCCATCATGTCCATTGGCAAGGGATAAGCTAGGCAGCCTATCATCATGAGCAGGGCAACGGGCTGTTCCATAACGCCCATGCCAAACCCCGCGCAAGGCACGTGTGATACCTTGCGCATTCTTAAAAGAACACATCATTGTAAATCCTATAACGTTGCGTCATAGGACGGATTGTGCTATCTCTAGGGTGATGAGTTTGAGAAAGCCTTGTCCGTCCTTACGTGACAAGGTTTTTTTATGCCGCGTCACTTTGACGTTGCTGTTTTGCTTGTTCGATTACATTCAAAAGATCCGATTGTAACCAACGGGATAAAAAACCAAATTTTAAAGGTTTTGGGAGAGAGCCATTGGTAACATGACGGCGGAATGTTGAGACACTCATATGAAGCAATTTTGCACTTTCACGGTCTGTCAAAAGAATATCATTTTCTGTCATACTAAAATCCTTTCTATCAAAAAATGGTAACAAATCATAACTATTTATTAACCACATTTTGGTTCATTTAGAAAGATGTTTTATTCATAGAAAACAATATTTTATTATATAATTTCTGATGTGATACGTTATGAGTCTTATTGAGAGAGAATGAGAGAGAAGAGAGAGAAAGTTATAATAAATTTACCAGTAAAATCACTATAAATGGTGGTTTAGAACTGTTGGGTAATTCGTCGTTTAACCTTATCCATAACAACAAAGTCGTTACCAATCTAAGCACAACCGGAAGCTCGCTTAAAGGACCGCTGAAAGTGGATGGTGAAGCTGTTTATACCAAGACACAAATGGATAAATTAATCGCTTCATTAAACAAAAAACCTGTCGAAATTCTTATGACAGAAAGTGGCACTATTCCATTGCCTGATGGGGTGACAGATGACACAGATATTGAAATACGAGCTTGGGGTGCTGGAGGGGGGGGAGGAGGAGGAGAAATGGAAGGCAAATATAAAACTCTTCACAATGGAGTGGGTGGTGAAGGCGGTCAATATGTATGTGTTAAAGTTAAAGGATGGCAACTTAAAAAATCAAGAGCGGCTCAACTTGGTCGTGGCGGTAAAGGACCTTACGGAAACAACGTAGGTTCTAATGGTGGTGATACACTTATTAATGGGATTATTCGAGCTAGCGGTGGAAGTGGAGGATATGGTAGTAGCTGGGGGAGGTTCTTCTACTGACAGAGCTTGTTTTGGCAATAACGGTATGTACGGTAAAGGTGGTGGTGGCGGTGGTGGAAATGGCGCAATATTGTTGAAATTTTTTATATAGGAGCACTTCATGGAATATGCAGTTGTTGAAAATGGTGTGGTAACAAATATTATCGTAGCGTCAGAAGATTATGTTCATGCCTTTGATGGTGAGGCAATCGCCTCAAGTGAAGCGCAGATCGGCTGGACTTATAAGGATGGAGTGTTCTCTCCTCCTATTGTTGATGAAAACACAAAACAGCTCTCATCTACTGAAATGACAGAAACAGATATACCCGTAGAGCCCATAAAAGAACCACAAGAGAAAGATAATCAAGTCTAGGCGATAAGGCTTGTATGATTTTCTTTCTTTAAAACCATTTTTGACTGACAGTGTCAGTCTTATGAGAGAATGTAGATGATTGTTATGGTCTCTTCATTGATTTGGAGAGGAAAATGACAATAGAATTTAAATTTTGTATTCACTTTATTAAGAATGGCAAGGGATCTAAGTTTTTAGCAATATTTGATCAGACAGCCGTTGGTATGGTCGTAAAATCCTTGATGTTAACGTGCAAATTTATCCCCTCCATGCACCTATTCTTCTCTTTACGCATGAGGTGGAGAAAAGAAAAACAAGTCTAAGCTATTAGGCTTTCTAATGGGATGTTACTGTTTTTTCCATTTTAGCACTTACAATGTAAGCTATTTGTTGACATTAACAGTATTTTACGCTATATAAAAGAATGATTAAAACGTTTAAAAGCAAAACATTGGCAGAATTATTCAAAACGGGAAATTCATCCAAGATTGATAAGAAACTTGTAAAACGTATCATGGTTCGTCTTGATCGTTTAGATATTTCTGAAAGACCAGAAGATATGAATCTTCCAGGATTCAACTTTCATTCTTTGATTGGATATTCACCTACCCGTTACACTGTCCACGTTAACGGACCATGGTGTATTACCTTTGAATTTGACTCATGTAATGCTTACCGTGTTGATCTTGAACAATATCACTAAGGATACAGTTATGAATGACATTCCTGCACAAAGAGATAAAAACCGTTGTCCTACTCATCCAGGAGAAGTTTTAGCAGAAATTATTCCTGAGACAGGCAAAACAAAATCAGAAATTGCGCAGATGCTTGGTATATCACGCCAACATCTCTACGATATTCTGAACGCAAAAAAGCCTGTTTCTCCTGCTATTTCCGCTTGTCTTGGCAAAATGTTTGGTGATGGAGCTGCTATATGGTTACGTATGCAAGCCAATTATGATGCGTGGCATGCTGAACGCGAAACAAATGTTAGCAAAGTTCCAACACTTCACGCTGTTTGATCTCTTCCTCACTCTGAAGAGACGATGTTTTATGAAATACTGGATAAATAATAATATCTAACAACATCCCCTGCTTTAAACATGTTCATCACTATTCAAAATGTCATCTAAACCACGATCTAAATCGTCTAATATATTTTGCGGTGCATCTGCATAAACAAAAGATTGTGCACCAGAACGCGCTTTTATTAATTCATGATATAAATCAACAGGAAGCATAATGATTTTTTCACGCCCTCGCTTTGTCAAAGCTACAGGTGTAGACATAGCCTCGTCTAAAATATCGCCTGCCCCGCGGTTTACATCTGTAAAACTATATTTTTTCATATGCACATCCTATCTTTAATGTATAATACGTATTATACGTACAATATGTATTATGTAAAGATATTTTATGCTGTTAACCACCTCCCCGCCTAAAAGACGAGGAGATAAAATCATGTTTTTAACTTAAGCTACTTTTGCAACAGGGCTTACTAAAACTCGCTTGGCTTCTTCAACAGGCGTTTTATAATGTTTGCTCTCTTCTGCTAATGTAAAGGCTTTAACAAGATGCATGTGAAGCGGTCCATAAATATAAACAG
>NZ_JBHINR010000078.1:0-257 GCF_042195105.1 Bartonella sp. CL436QHHD
GCGCAAATTTACGGCAATGCACAAATTTATGGTGAGGCTCGAGTTTTGGGCCATGTTTATGGCAATGCCCGTGTCTATGGAAATGCTTATATAAGTGATAAAGCACACATTTCCGGAAATATGAAAATTCTAGATGGAGTATATATTTTCGATAATGTAAATATTTCTGGTAATCTTGAAATTCGTGGACGCAATTCAATCATCTACGAAAGTGACTATTCAGCAAGCGATATAAGCTACATAAGCCGTTTCTAACA
>NZ_JBHINR010000078.1:324-1022 GCF_042195105.1 Bartonella sp. CL436QHHD
CAATTCAATCATCTACGAAAGTGACTATTCAGCAAGCGATATAAGCTACATAAGCCGTTTCTAACACCGAAAAACCAACTTTTAAACACAAGCGTGATTCACGCCACGGGTGGATTGTACGCAAATCAAGGAAATAAACCATGAAAAAGAAATACGAACTTACTGATGAAACAATTCAGTTTGATGGATACCTTACGCTTTACCGCATACGTGCATTAAAAGATTTTGGTGATGTTAAAGCAGACGACCTTGGCGGCTTTGTAGAGTATGAAGACAATTTAAGTCAAAAAGACGATTGCTGGATTTATAATGATGCCAAGGCGTATTGTTGTGCCAAGATTTACGATAGTGCTAAGGTTTTTGATAACGCACAAGTTGCTTATAGTGCAGAGATTTTTGGCAATGCAAAAATTTATAATAACGTCAAAATATATGATGGACATATTTTTGGACACACACAAATTTATGGAAATGTGATTATTTATGCCGATTCAAGAATTTATGGCAATGTAAAAATTTATGATAATTCAGAAGATTGTAAACAAACTATGACCGCCCAGAACGGCGACTCTTCAGCAAAAGACGACATTCCTTTCTAGCAACACAAACAAAATTTTAACACCAGCGTGATTCACGCCACGAGTGAATTACATCTAAAATGAAGGGGAATAAACATGCCACACCGCCCACCTACTATC
>NZ_JBHINR010000031.1:0-2003 GCF_042195105.1 Bartonella sp. CL436QHHD
TCACATTATTAACCTGTTCAGTCAATTTATTCTGAACATTCGTGATAGAACTTCCAACACCGGCAAGTGCATCAGCTACATTCTGATAATTCTTGTCAAAAGAAGTACCATCCTCACCAAACTGCTTGATCTTAAAACTTGGAGCAGTCCATTTTCCTTGCTCATCATAACCTGCACCACCACCAAAATAAGTTGCAAGTTGTTCGTTCAGCGAATAAAGTTGACTACCCGTTACAGCATCCGTTGATTTAGCGCTAATCTCACCATTTGCTAGAAACGTAACTCTACTGTTTTCTTGTGTCCTGACAGCTTTGCCTTTTTCTTCTTGCTTCTTCTCATGACGCGCTACAAAGGCATTGACTTCATCATTCCATAACAAAGAATCCTGTGCTACTCCTTCAGAAACCTCTTTAATCCGTGCATTCACATTCTTGATATTTGTATCAAGACCTGCAAAAGCACTCCCAACATCATTAAAAGAGCCCTCTGTTATATTACCCTTCTTATCAATCTTGGATAAGTTATAAGTTGGTTCCGTCACGCTAGAACCAGAAACTCCTGCACCTCCACCAAAATATTTTGATGTATTCGCCATAGCCGTTTCCAGATTTCTCGCTGTGGACGAAAGACTCTCATTGGTTTTGCTTAACTGTGAAAAATTAACTGCATCGTTCGCTCCAGTGCCATCCGATACTCCTGTAATCTTTTTACCCCCAGCATCTATCCCAGAAATGATTATTTTCGGACCATTGGCTATCACTAAGCCTGTTGCATCTAAGGTATTTGTACCTGCCTTTACGCTCTCCAGTGTGATATCCTTTGCTAAATCAAATTTTACCTTATTGTCCTCTTTGCCTTTTGTAATATTTAGGTTGCTACTTCCAGCTGCCAAATCCATTGGGTTGGTTGAATCAACACTTGTCGTATCTGCACCATCAACAGAGAGATCCCAACTTGGAGTTATAGAGTCTTTTAGAGCTTTTAGCTGCGCAACATTCACGGCATCAGTGTCGTCCGCGCCACCTGCAACGCCAGAAAGAATTCTGGTCTTATTATCTTTATTGGCAATAGTGATTTTTTCACCATCTGTATCCTTACCAATGGTGATGTATTTCGTCTGCGCATCTTGTTTAATAAAACTACTGGCTGCTACTTGTTCTTTTATTTCCTTCAGTTGTCCAAAATTCACCGCATCGGTGCTTTCAGTACCCGTTGCCACTCCAGTTATCTTTTTACCTCCAGCATCAACACCTCCGGTGGTTATTTTCGGACCATTGGCAATCACTAAGCCTGTTGCATCTAGGGTATTGCTTCCTGCAGTTACTTTATTGACTGCGATTTCCTTAGCTAGATCAAATTTTATATTATTGTCATCTTTGCCTTTGCTAATTTGAAGATTTTCACTTGCTGCTGATAAATCGATCTTGCTCTCTATACCGATAGTTGTAGCATCTGCACCACCAACAGACAGCTGCCAACCTTTATCTACATAATTTTGTAATGACTTTATCTGCGCAACATTAGCAGCATCAGTCAGTTCAGAACCAGCTGCTACCCCTATAATTTGTCGCGTTTTCTTCTCGCTGACATCACCAACACTCACAGCACCATAACCACTCTTCCATTGAGCGTCAGCACCTGTTGCATTCGCTTTCTTATAAGGAGAATAGCCCAAAACACCACTAGCCCTATCGGCTACAGTATCTGCACCTAGAGCAACACTGGACAACGTTTCCGCTCTTGACCGTCCACCAATAGCGGTAGTAGCAGCACTGTTGACTTGCGTGTTGTTGCCAACAATAGTAACAGCCTCAAACAGGTTATTTTGTGAATGTACCTGTATGTTGTTACCAATAGCAATAATATTAACACCCTTCGCATTCGGACTGTTTCCTATTTTTATATCATCATTAGTTGCATACGTACTCACCCTCCTTGCTAAACTATTAACGCCAGACAGCAAAATATCATCACTATTATCTCCCTCAACAGGCAGCATCCAC
>NZ_JBHINR010000058.1:0-10330 GCF_042195105.1 Bartonella sp. CL436QHHD
CATTTCCACTGAAAACAACCGTCCGATGTCTTTCTATGGAAAAGTAAACTTGATCAAAACCTTTGGTGATAATGGTACCATCCAGATTGGCAGAGATTTTGACCTTGATCCTATGGGACCTGCAATTGAAGGCGGCGTTGGCATTAATGCGCAACTGTCTCACAATTTCTCCCTTCATGGTGATGTGAGCTATCAACAAAAACTTCAAAAAACTGGTATAAGTGGTGCAAACTTTTCAGGAGGAATACGCTATCAGTTTTAAATCAAGGTTGAAAAGTAGCCTATTCATTCTATTCAATTTTAAAAAAAGGCAGCTACAATATGCTGCCTTTTTATCTCCCCCCTATTCTTCTCTACTAATACACACCGCCAACATTTCTCTTTAAGAAAATTAGTTAAAAAAACTCAAAACAATAAAATATCGCGCTTTCAACTAGTAAAAATATCCCTTAAAAAAACTAAACGTCGATTGAAAAATCAATGAGCGCTATTTTATCGTAACCGTGTTAAAGAAAAACATGAAAGCTATGGTACCATCTTTGGTTTCATGATGTTGAAAGAGATCCCTATCAAGCTCAAGCATACAGTTTTTTTTAATTTTCTTGCCTACTCCTTTTCTTTAAGCATAAGAAACAAGTTTTATGCAAACATAACACATATCTTGAATAGAAAAACTTATAATACTTATATAATATTAACATAATGCATTCATATAATACTAAATGAATTTAAGTATAATACATTATATATTAAATGTATAATTTATTTTATACTTTACATAAAAATAAAAATCGCCTATTCACGTTCCATCTCTAAAGTACCCATCCATTTGATATCCTTCTTATAAGCGGGGGAAGAGTGTGTGGCACTTATAATTTACTTATAATTTAGGAAAATCTT
The DNA here is from genome assembly GCF_042195105.1 of Bartonella sp. CL436QHHD. NCBI lineage: Bacteria > Pseudomonadati > Pseudomonadota > Alphaproteobacteria > Hyphomicrobiales > Bartonellaceae > Bartonella > Bartonella sp. CL436QHHD. The sequence continues at coordinate 901 of NZ_JBHINR010000058.1, forward strand.
GATGTGTAAAAAGTCCCTTTTATCCTGCACGGCTGTCATAACTGTCATGCTATTAAACACCCATCTCAATGTATATGCTGAAACTCTTGAAGTTTCCGGCGAGAAAAAAGAAGTATCTAACACAACGTATGAGATTATTAATGCGAAAGACAACGGGGAAATCACCGGCACACATTTAACTGTGGTTGGGAATAAAGACACGGATATTTATGCTGTAACAGCTGACGGTCTTGGCAGTGCGATTACATTACTGCAAGACACAGCCATTAAAGGAACTGATTTTGACATTCGTCTCGGTCTTAATGCAAAAGATGGTGCTACAATCAAAATGACTGGAGGCATTATTACGGTTTCTGAAATTGGCGCTTTCTTCGAAAACAGTATGAATGATAAAAACAAGCTGGAAGGTGTAACAATATCAAGCGGTAAAGATGACCACTTCATGGACAAGGGAATAAATGCCGACAACAAAAGCAAAGTTACTTTAGAAAACGTAACGGTTACGCAAGCAAACACCAGTATATTTGCAAATGATCATTCTGAAGTAACGATTTTAGGAGGAGCATTTGATGGAGAACTCAAAGGAATATCTGCTACGGAAGGCAGCGCTATTACTTTAACCTATAGTGAATTAGCCGATAATAAAAAAGGCAGTGTTCAAGTTACATCATCTCATGGTGACGGACTCTATGCAAATGGTGCACAATCCACAATCACAATGATAGGAGGATCAGTCACTGGAGAAAATACAGCATTACTTGCAGAAAATGGCGGACATATTGACGTCACAGATGTTACTTTAAAAAAAGATGGTACCGGAATCGGTGCAATAGCTAATGATGTTGACAGCACAATTGAACTGCACGGAAATACGGTAATTAATGACGCTGTAATTGGGCTTTATGCAACAAGCGGTAGCATAATTACAATGACTGGAGGAACCATTACGGCTTTTGAAACTGGTGCGTTCTTCAATGAGAGTAAAAGCGATAAAAACAAGTTAGAAAATGTAACCATTACTTATGCAAATACCAGCATAAGTGATCAAGACAAGCTAGAAAATGTAAAAACATCGGACAATGAATTAGACCCTGGATGGGAAAGTGAATTAGAAAATGAAAAAGAAGAGTTTTTATTCACAGGAATAACGGCCTTTGACGGAAGTCATCTCACTTTAGAAAATGTAACCATTACGCAAGCAGACACCAGCATATCCGCAGAAGATGGTTCACAAGTAACGATATTAGGAGGAGCATTTGATGGAGGATACACAGGGCTATCCGTAATGAACGGCAGCTTCATTACTTTAGCCAATAGTAAAGAAGGCAGCGTTCAAGTTACATCATCTAATGGTGATGGACTCTATGCAGACGGTTTATTGTCTACAATCATAATGATGGGAGGGACAGTGACTGCGGGAAACAGAGCATTATTTGCACAAAAAGGTGGATATATTAAGGTCACAGATGTTGCTCTAACAACGATGGACGGAAACGGAAACGGGGCAGCTTCCACCGATCCTTACAGCTTTATTGAATTGGATGGAGAGACAACGATTACTAATGCTATAAATGGACTTGATGCGGAAAACAGTGGTGTCATCATAATGACGGGAGGAGCTGTAACTGCGAAAAGCGCAGCATTGTTTACCATGAACGGTGGATATATTAAGGTCACAGATGTTGCTCTAACAACGATGGACGGAAACGGATACGGTGCAGCTTCCACCGATCCTGAAAGCTTAATTGAATTGGATGGGAACACAACAATTAATAATGCTTTCATCGGACTTTATACAGAAAATAGTGGTAATATCGCAATGGCGGGTGGAACTGTAACCGCAACAAACATGGCATTGCTTGCAAAAAGCGGTGGACACATTAAGGTCACAGATGTTGCTCTAACAACAATGGATGGCAACGGATACGGTGCAGCTACCAGCGATCCTGAAAGCTTGATTGAATTGCATGGAAAGACAACGATTAATAATGCTTTCATCGGACTTTATACAGAAAATAGTGGTACTATCACAATGGCGGGTGGAACTGTAACCGCAACAAACATGCCACTGTTTGCAAAAAGCGGTGGATATATTAAGGTCACAGATGTTGCTCTAACAACAATGGATGGCAACGGATACGGTGCAGCTACCACTGATCCTGACAGCTTGATTGAATTGGATGGAAAGACAACGATTAATAATACTTTCATCGGACTTAATACAGAAAATAGTGGTACTATCACAATGGCGGGTGGAACTGTAACCGCAACAAACATGGCATTGCTTGCAAAAAGCGGTGGACATATTAAGCTCACAGATGTTGCTCTAACAACGATGTATGGCAACGGATACGGTGCAGCTACCACTGATCCTGACAGCTTGATTGAATTGGATGGAAAGACAACGATTAATAATGCTTTCATCGGACTTAATACAGAAAATAGTGGTACTATCACAATGGCGGGTGGAACTGTAACCGCAACAAACATGGCATTGCTTGCAAAAAGCGGTGGACATATTAAGCTCACAGATGTTGCTCTAACAACGATGTATGGCAACGGATACGGAGCAGCTACCTCCGATCCTGAAAGCTTGATTGAATTGGATGGAAAGACAACGATTAATAATGCTTTCATCGGACTCAATGCAGAAAATAGTGGTACTATCACAATGGCGGGTGGAACTGTAACCGCAACAAACATGGCATTGCTTGCAAAAAGCGGTGGACATATTAAGCTCACAGATGTTGCTCTAACAACGATGTATGGCAACGGATACGGAGCAGCTACCTCCGATCCTGAAAGCTTGATTGAATTGGATGGAAAGACAACGATTAATAATGCTTTCATCGGACTCAATGCAGAAAATAGTGGTACTATCACAATGGCGGGTGGAACTGTAACCGCAACAAACATGGCATTGCTTGCAAAAAGCGGTGGACATATTAAGCTCACAGATGTTGCTCTAACAACGATGTATGGCAACGGATACGGAGCAGCTACCTCCGATCCTGAAAGCTTGATTGAATTGGATGGAAAGACAACGATTAATAATGCTTTCATCGGACTCAATGCAGAAAATAGTGGTACTATCACAATGGCGGGTGGAACTGTAACCGCAACAAACATGGCATTGCTTGCAAAAAGCGGTGGACATATTAAGCTCACAGATGTTGCTCTAACAACGATGTATGGCAACGGATACGGAGCAGCTACCTCCGATCCTGAAAGCTTGATTGAATTGGATGGAAAGACAACGATTAATAATGCTTTCATCGGACTCAATGCAGAAAATAGTGGTACTATCACAATGGCGGGTGGAACTGTAACCGCAACAAACATGGCATTGCTTGCAAAAAGCGGTGGACATATTAAGCTCACAGATGTTGCTCTAACAACGATGTATGGCAACGGATACGGTGCAGCTACCACTGATCCTGACAGCTTGATTGAATTGGATGGAAAGACAACGATTAATAATGCTTTCATCGGGCTCAATGCAGAAAACAGTGGTGCAATCACAATGGCGGGTGGAACTGTAACCGCAACAAACATGGCATTGCTTGCAAAAAGCGGTGGGCATATTAAAGTCACAGATGTTGCTCTAACAACAATGGATGGCAACGGATACGGTGCAGCTACCACTGATCCTGACAGCTTGATTGAATTGGATGGAAAGACAACAATTAATAATACTTTCATCGGGCTCAATGCAGAAAACAGTGGTGCAATCACAATGGCGGGTGGAACTGTAACCGCAACAAACATGGCATTGCTTGCAAAAAGCGGTGGGCATATTAAAGTCACAGATGTTGCTCTAACAACAATGGATGGCAACGGATACGGTGCAGCTACCACTGATCCTGACAGCTTGATTGAATTGGATGGAAAGACAACGATTAATAATACTTTCATCGGACTCAATGCAGAAAATAGTGGTACTATCACAATGGCGGGTGGAACTGTAACCGCAACAAACATGGCATTGCTTGCAAAAAGCGGTGGACATATTAAGCTCACAGATGTTGCTCTAACAACGATGTATGGCAACGGATACGGTGCAGCTACCACTGATCCTGACAGCTTGATTGAATTGGATGGAAAGACAACGATTAATAATGCTTTCATCGGGCTCAATGCAGAAAACAGTGGTGCAATCACAATGGCGGGTGGAACTGTAACCGCAACAAACATGGCATTGCTTGCAAAAAGCGGTGGGCATATTAAAGTCACAGATGTTGCTCTAACAACAATGGATGGCAACGGATACGGTGCAGCTACCACTGATCCTGACAGCTTGATTGAATTGGATGGAAAGACAACAATTGATAATATTTTCATCGGGCTCAATGCAGAAAATAGTGGTACTATCACAATGGCGGGTGGAACTGTAACCGCAACAAACATGGCATTGCTTGCAAAAAGCGGTGGGCATATTAAAGTCACAGATGTTGCTTTAACAACAAAAAATGGTAACTATGGTGCTGCTGCAACCGATCCTGAAAGCTTGATTGAATTATATGGAAAGACAACAATTAATAATGCTGTAACCGGACTTGATGCAGAAAATAGTGGCACAATTATAATGACTGGTGGAACAGTAACTGCGAAAACCATGGCATTGTTTGCAATGAACGGTGGACATATTAAGGTCACAGACGTTGCTCTAACAACGATGGATGGCAACGGATACGGTGCAGCTGCCAGCAATCCTTACAGCTTAATTGAATTGCATGGAAATACAGCGATTAGCAATACTTTCATCGGACTTTATGCAGAAAACGGTGGCACAATTAAAATGAATGGAGGGACCGTAGCAGCAAAAGGATCAGCATTTGTTTTAAAAAATAGCGGATATATTGATGTAACAAATGTTTCTGCAACAGCAGAAAACAGTGGCATAACATTTGATAAATCCGAGGATGATAATGCCTTAGAAATCAACTTGACAAATACAAAGATTCGCACTGAAAATAGTATTGGAATTAACGCAGACCAATCAATCGGTATAGCCAATCTCAAAAATTCAGAAATCAGTGCCGATATTTTATTAGCAGCAAAAGCTTCAACTAAAGAAAATAATTTTGCTTTTACATTAAATGCTAATCACTCCGTATTAAAGGGAAGAGCAAAAATTGCAGAAAACAGAACTGTACGCTTTGATTTGACAAACAAGACAACATGGATATTGAAAACCAGTACAAAAGAAACCGATGATGACGGAAAACTGCTTGCTATTGCTCAAAGGTCACGTTCTGATATTTCTGTGCTCAATCTCAATGATAGTTCTATTGTTTTTAATGGACCGGTAGAAGATCATTATCATACATTGCATATAGGATCTGGAATACCGAACATTCTAGCAGTCTATAATGCCTCTGGTGAGGCAGAAATTCATTTCAACGCTATATGGAGTGATGGTGTTGCAATAGATGCACAAAAAACCGATAGGCTTCTCATTCACGGTGATGTAGCAGGCACCACAACAGTTTATGTCAAAAATGTTTCAGGGGATAAAGAGAGTGTAGAAAATGCCTCTGATCCTTCAAATATAGGTGGACTTTCACTTATTCAAGTTTCTGGAGAAGCAAAAGAAGACTCCTTTAAATTGAAAAATGGCTATACCACCATAGGAGGAACTCCTTATAAATATACGCTGACTGCCTATGGACCAGTCTCAAGCTATGGCAAAGCCAATGCTAACCAAAACTTATTCGATGAAAAGGATAAAGATTTCTGGGATTTCCGTTTGCAGCCTGAATTTTTTGACCCCGATTCAAAAGTAAGAGCAGTTGTACCACAAATGGCAAGCTATTTGGTTATGCCAAATGCCCTCTTTTATACTGGATTGGCCGATATGGCCAAGCAAAATGCACTTTTAGCCAATATGAGAACAACAGTCTTGGGAGAGCAGAAAAATCTAAAAAACAGTTTCTTCCTCTCTACCTATGGGGGTACAGGAACCTTATCCTCGAAACGCGGTCCCCTTAAATATGGTTATGGTGCTGATATTCGCTACGCTGCTATACAAGGTGGGGTTGCATTGACTACGTTAGAAGGGCACAGCACTACTACACATCTTGGTCTTTTAGGTACCTATGGGCAGCTGTCTTTCACTCCAAAAGAGATGCAGGATGCAAGTAAAAGCACTCTAGATAAATGGTCTCTCACTGCCTATGGTAGTGTACAACATGACAGTGGTTTCTATATCGATACGCTTTTATCCTATGGGATAATAAAGGGCGATATCACCAATGCTATCATTGGTAAAACCGCGAAATTGAACAATGTAAAAATGTTGAGTATTTCCACCACCGTTGGCAAACAATTTTCTACCGGAATGGAAGGTTTAACCTTCGAGCCCCAAATACAACTTGCTTATCAACATTTGATGTTTGATACCATTGAAGATGCTGATAATTTAAAAATTGATATGAACAATCCTTCTCAATGGTTGATCCGTGTTGGTGGACGTTTAACCAAAACCATTATGACCACTGAAAATGGTCCTGCCATTTCCTTCTATGGAAAAGCAAACTTGATCAAAACCTTTGGTGATGATGGTACCATCCAGATTGGCAGAGATTTTGACCTTGATCCCATAGGAACAGCAATTGAGGGCGGCGTTGGCATCAATGCACAACTGTCTCACAATTTCTCTCTTTACGGTGATGTAAGCTATCGACAAAAGCTTCAGAAAACTGGTATAAGTGGTGCAAGCTTTTCAGGTGGCATACGCTATCAGTTTTAAATCAAGGCTGTAAAAATAGCCTATTCATTCTATTCAATTTAACAAAAAGGGCAGCACAATATGCTGCCCTTTTTGTACATTAAAGTCATCCTTTTTCCTTTTAAAGCACCCTTCCCTCTTTATACTTAGTTCTTTACGAAAATCCCCAAGACAAGACACAACAAACGCAACAGAGCACTTCTATCCCCAGTGGATGAAGAGTACTTCCTACTTTGAAAAAAAGAGAAGTCTATTAGAAATAAATTAATACCACTGTGTTGAAAGATGACAACCCACTTTAAGCCCAAGTAAGTTAGCTTTTTTATAAGCTTCTTCTACATCCTTTTTTGTTCCCTCATAACCCCAATTTGCGTCATATAATAATCCCTACCATCACGTAAAAGATGTTATGGTACCACTATATCAGTATCTCAGAATATTTCTCTGAATAATAATATTCAAAATTATAATTCTTTAAATAAAATCAATTATAAATACATTTTGTATTAGACATAATTAATATCAATTATTTTTTAATTTTGACAAAAAACCAAAAATGTCTTACCAAATAAAGACAATTACTGAAATTAATAACAACTATCCATTTTCACTTCTTCTTATGAAGTTCGCGGGGAAATGAATATTTGGGGGCTCTCATAAGGAGAATACTAGTGTATAAAACATCCCTTTTATCATGCACGGCTGCAGCCGCTATCATCCTATTCAATATCCAGTTCAGTGCACATGCTGAAACCCTCGTAGTTTCTGGGGGAAAACAACAAGAAGTATCCGATAAAACCTACGAAACTATTCACGCAAAAGACGGTGGCAAAATCATTGGAAAACATTTAACCATTGTTACGAATAAAGATATAAACCAAGGCACAAACCAAACCGTCTATGCTGTAACAGCAGAAGGTGCTAACAGTGCGATTGAGTTACTGGATGGCACAACCATTAAAGGCACTGGTTCTGGTATTTTCTTAGGCCTTGAAGCCAAAGACGGTGCTACACTTCAAATGACTAAGGGAACAATTACATATTCTGGAATGGAGGCCTCCTCATCTGGCATTTTATCTAGCACTGGTGCTTCCTTTTCTGACAGTAAGAGTAAAAAAAACAAGCTGGAAGACGTGGTAATATCGAGTGAAAACGATAACAGTTCACTATCCTTAGGAATAAGTGCTAAAAACAGCACAGTAACCTTGAACAATGTAACCGTTACTCAAGCACTAACAGGCATATCTGCAGATGATCACTCGACAATAACAATCTCTGGAGGATCATTTCGTGCAAAAAATACAGCAATATCTGCTCAAAATGGCAGCATCATTACTTTAAACAACAATGTTACAGTCGCTTCATCTAATGGTAATGCACTCCATGCAGATGGTATAGAATCCAAGATCACAATGAAAGGAGGAGCTGTCATAGGAGGAAATTTGAATGGACATGAAGGCGCATTACTTACAGAAAATGGTGGACGTATTGAAATTACGGATGTTACTCTAACAACCAATAACTTCGGAAACGGTGCAAATGCCAATGGCTTTGGAAGCATAATTGAATTAAAAGGCAAAACAAGCATTGAAAAAGTTAGAGATGGACTGAGAGCAGAAAAAGGTGGTAAAATCACCAGCGAAGATTTAACAATAACTGCTTATGAAAACCAAGAATACGGCACTTCTGGTATAATAGCCATTAATCCCAATAGTGAAATTCAATTAAAGGGGCATACAACCTTTGAAAAAGTTTCGTACGGTCTTGGAGCCTATAATGGTGGTAAAATTACCAGCGGAGATTTAACAATAGTCGGTGGTAAAGCAATTAATGACAACCCCAATGAAGCACGATCTGGTGTATGGACAGCGGGCTCTGGGAGTGAAATTCAGTTAACGGGCAAAACAACCATTCAAAATTTTGATGAAGGTCTTTATGCAGAGGATGGAAGTAAAATCATTACCGGAGATTTAACAATAATCGGTGGTGAGTCCGAAGCAGCAACCGTTGGTGTAAACACTTGGGAGGCTGATAGTATAGTTGAATTAAATGGCAAAACAACCATTCAAAATGTTGATGTTGGTCTCGCTATTGGTAAAGATAGCACAATTAAGATGATTAATGGCGCTATTGATGCTAATTCTAAAGGTCTAGATACCCAATCCGACACCCTTCAGAATGGGAAGAAAAATAAAATAGAAGCAAAAAAAGTTGCAATGGTTGTAATAAATGGCGGCCAAATTGCTCTAACGGATGTTTCTGCAAAAGTAGGAATCAGTGGCTTACAGTTCTTAGCTGTCTCTGATATTGATAAAAATGAATCAGATGATCCACAAAAACACCAAAGTAGTGAGATCAATCTGACTAATGCAGAGCTTCATGCTGAAAATGGTACTGGAATTTTTGTTGGAGCTTTTACTAACGATAACATTGAAGATATTCCAGGTTTGTCAATCGGTACAGTCAATCTCAAAAATTCAGAAATCCATGCCGACGTATTATTAGGAAATGGTATTTTCGAAAATCCAAAATCTTGGGGAACCGATAATTATTGGAATGATAAAGAGGTTAAAGCGATCTCCAATGGCACCTTCACCTTAAGCGCTGATCAGTCTACTTTAGAAGGCAGAGCGAATATTGCTAAAGACAGAAATGTACGTTTTGATCTGAAAAACAATACAACATGGACGTTAAAAATCA
>NZ_JBHINR010000073.1:0-2438 GCF_042195105.1 Bartonella sp. CL436QHHD
TCACATTATTAACCTGTTCAGTCAATTTATTCTGAACATTCGTGATAGAACTTCCAACACCGGCAAGTGCATCAGCTACATCAGGATAATCCTTATCTTTAGATCCACCATCAGCATCGAAGGTTTTAAGCGTGAATGTAGGGGCTGTCCAAATGCCATCTTTATAACTAGCACCACCACCAAAATATTTGGCTACATTCTCAGATGCTGTTTTGAGATCACTTGTTACAGTCGTAACATTTTTATTTGTTTCAAAAAGCTGGGAACCATTTACTGCTTCATTTGAAGCTGCTGTGAGCGCGCCATTCTTTATACCTGTAAGAGTACGCTTTTCATTTTTGTTGTTGGCAATATCAATTTTATCACCATCTGTTTCTTTTCCAATACTGATGTGTCTCGTTTCTACATTCTGTTTAACGAAGCTACTGGCTGCTACTTGTTCTTTGACATCTTTTAATTGCGAAAAATTCACCGCATCGGTGCTTTCAGTACCCTTTGCCACTCCTGTTATCTTTTTACCCCCAGCGTCTATCCCAGAAATGATTATTTTCGGTCCACCAGAAATCACTAAGCCTGTTGCGTCTAAGATATTGTTTCCTGTTTGTATTTTATCGACTATGACACTCCTGGCGAGATCAAATTTTATATTATTGTCTTTATCGCCCTTTGTAACCGTGAGATTTGTACTTCCAGCAGAAAAATCTACTTCATCGTCTATAAGAACGGTCTCGCCATTTTCACCGCCAACAGACAATTTCCAACCGTTTTTTCTTACAACTTCTTCCAAATCTTTTAACTGTCCAAGATTAACTGCATCGGTAGATTCACTCCCAGCTGCTACGCCTGTAATTTGTCGCGTTATACCCTTAGCAAAATTACCAACACTCACTGCGCCCTGCGTACTTTTCCATTGCGCCTCGGCGCTTTGTGAAGGACCCTGCAACAAAGAAGTGTAACCCAAAGCAGAGGCAGCCCTATCAGATACAGAATCGCTTCCTAGAGCAACACTTCCTTCTGCCGTTGCTTCTGAATAAAAACCCAAAGCAGTAGCATTCTTTGCGGCTGACTTTGCACGATGTCCTATAGCAGTCGTAGCATATTCCAAAGCTTTAGAAACAGAACCAACAGCCGTTGAATAATCAGCCTTTGCAATTGTATGATCGTCTGGCGCAATCGATTCATTATATTCGGAACCTATCGCGATACTGTCTTTGCCTAAAGCATGAGCCATGTAGCCTATAGCAATGCTATCCACTTCCTTTGATACCCGCGCTTGATAACCTATAGCAATACCACGGCTCCCCCCCTGCTCTACCTGTGCCTCAGTACCTATAGCTATCGAATGCTGATTAAACGTTTTTGCCTCACTACCTATAGCAATACTATACAGCGCCTCCTTTGCTGCAGATGCATTGTAACCAAGAACAATCCCCTTTTCTGCGTAATTCTTCGCGCCGTAACCAAGAGCCAACGCAGATTCGCCATCAGCTTTTGCGCCAGCACCAAGAGCGACTGAATTTTCTGCATCAGCTATAGGATCTGCAAAATCTTTACCAGTAGTGTTAATTTTTAAACCTTTTATAACCGCTGCTTCTTGTGCTGCTTTTAGCTGTGCAAAATTCACCGCATCGGTGCTTTCAGTACCCGTTGCCACTCCAGTTATCTTTTTACCTCCAGCATCAACACCTCCGGTGGTTATTTTCGGACCATTGGCAATCACTAAGCCTGTTGCGTCTAGGGTATTGCTTCCTGCAGTTACTTTATTGACTGCGATTTCCTTAGCTAGATCAAATTTTATATTATTGTCATCTTTGCCTTTGCTAATTTGAAGATTTTCACTTGCCGCTGATAAATCGATCTTGCTCTCTATACCGATAGTTGTAGCATCTGCACCACCAACAGACAGCTGCCAACCTTTATCTACGTAATTTTGTAATGACTTTATCTGCGCAACATTAGCAGCATCAGTCAGTTCAGAACCAGCTGCTACCCCTATAATTTGTCGCGTTTTCTTCTCGCTGACATCACCAACACTCACAGCACCATAACCACTCTTCCATTGAGCGTCAGCACCTGTTGCATTCGCTTTCTTATAAGGAGAATAGCCCAAAACACCACTAGCCCTATCGGCTACAGTATCTGCACCTAGAGCAACACTGGACCACGTTTCCGCTCTTGACCGTGCACCAATAATGGTAGTAGTAGCAGCGTAGACTTGCGAGTTATTGCCAACAATAGTAACAGCCTCAAACAGGTTATTTTGTGAATGTACCTGTATGTTGTTACCAATAGTAATAATATTATAGCCATTCGCATTCGGACTTTTCCCCAGTTTTATATCATCATTAGTTGCATATGTACTCACCCTCCTTGCTAAACTATTAACGCCAGACAGCAAAATATCATCACTATTATCTCCCTCAACAGGCAGCATCCAC
>NZ_JBHINR010000045.1:0-1554 GCF_042195105.1 Bartonella sp. CL436QHHD
GGTCCTGCATCCTTACCTTTACCTAAAGTCACACTCGTGTAATCAATGCCGCCATTATCACCATCTTTTTTATCGTAGAGAACCACTGCTGAATCATCAGACTGAAGACTGGTAGAAAGCTTCTCTAAACTTTTATCAAGCTGACCCTTGTTAACGGCATCATTATTATCTTTTGCATCCTCTACACCAGAAATAACCCGTTTCACACCGCTTTTGTTTGCAACATTAATTACAGTGCCATTTGTTTCCTTACCAACAGTGATAGGAGCTGTCTCATCATCCTGCTTGACAAGGCTTTCACTCACTACATTGGTTACATCATGATGAACATTCGTGACAGAACTACTAATATCAGAAAGTGCTTCCGATACACTCTTATAACTTTCTTCACTTTCTGTCCCTTCTGCATTAACTTTCTTGATTACAAAATTTGGAGCCTTCCATTGTCCATCTTTATCATAACCTGCTCCTCCACCAAAATACGTCGCAAATATCTGATTCATTGAATAAAGTTGATTACCAGTAACAGCATCCGTTGAGTTGGCGCTAATCTCACCATTTGCTAGAAACGTAATTCTACTGTTTTCTTGTGTCCTTACAGCTCTGCCTTTTTCTTCTTGCTTCTTCTCATGACGCGCGACAAAGGCATTGGCTTCCTTGCTCCAATTCAAAGAATCCTGCGCTACCCCTTCAGAAACTTCCTTAATCCGTGCATTCACATTCTTGATATTTGCATCAAGACCAGTAAATGCACTACCAACATTTTCAAAACTAGCACTTGCTACCGAACCATCCGTATCAACCTTGGATAACTTGTAGGTTGGTCCTGTAAACGTACCATCAACAAATTTTGCATCGCCACCAAGAAATTTAGCTACATTCTGAGAAATCGTGTTGATCTGACTACCATTAATCGCATCATGTGAACTCTCACCAATGGTACCATCTTTTACATTATGAAGTGCAACTGGTCCTGCATCCTTACCTTTTCCTAAAGTTACACTCGTGTAATCAATGCTGCCATTATCATCATCTTTTTTATCGTAATGAACAACAGCTGAATCATCAGACTGAAGGCTGCTAGAAAGCTTCTCTAAACTTTGATCAAGTTGCTCTTTGTTAACCGCTTCATTATTCTTCGTTGCTGCCTTAACACCTGAAAGTGTCCGATCTGCCTGCTCCTTATTTGCGATATTGAGTTCTGTACCTTCTACTTCTTTACCAATATTGATAACTTTTGTCTTTTCATCCTGCTTCGCAAGGCTATCACTCACTACATTGGTCACATCATTATGAACATTCGTAATAGAACTCGCAACACCAGCAAATGCTTCCGATACACTATTGTAAACCTTTTCCTCACCAGCACTACCATCAGAATTGACAGTTTTAAGCTTGAAGGTGGGGGCAACCCATTCTCCATTCTCATAACTAGCGCCACCACCAAAATAGCTAGCAACCGTCCGATTGACTGAATAAAGCTGACTACCCGTTACAGCATCTGTTGATTTAGCGCTAATCTCACCATTTGCTAGAAACGTAATTCTACTGTTT
>NZ_JBHINR010000028.1:0-17898 GCF_042195105.1 Bartonella sp. CL436QHHD
AATTGTGAGATAGACGACATAAAGCCATCGACAATCGAATTAGCCAGATCTTCGCCCGCTTGTTCCATACCAGCCTTGGCAGCATCCGAGAGCTTTTCCTGTGTAAAAAAACTCTTCAACCATTGCCAAAAGTTGGAAAAGCTTTGTTTAACGCCCTCCCACAAACCTTCAAAGCTTTGAACAACAGCGCTAAGCCCTTGTTTAAACTTTTGCCAAGCTTGAGAGAGATCAAAAGCAGCAGCAATGATGTTTTTCCAACGCGTAATGGTGGTGCTATCAGCACCAAAAACAAACCACGACGTGTGTCAGTCATGGTAAAGCGCAACACACACGTAAAGCAATGTTAAAAGCCATCAGGGCGGCAATGGTTTTGATAATGGCGCCTGTTAAAATGGGATGGGCCTTGCCCCATGCCATTTAAAAAAACGCGCATTTAATGGTAAAAAATAACCATAAAAACAATAAATTATCACGTATTTCTAACTAATCTCACCTCTTCCCACTTAGTACAAAACCTAATGTCAAACTACATCCAACGGGGCTTTGTATAGTATGTAGCCTTTCGGAAATTGTGGCTTATCAGCGGATTCTACATATTTTTATATTTTATTTGTTCAAAGAGGACACTGAGCACTCAAAGAACCCTCAACGCTCTATTAAAGCCTTCTCTCATTTTTGCTGTCAAAAACTCATTCGATACATAATGTAATCAATTATCACATATCCACTCTAATTTCACCTTTTTCCACTCAGTATAAAATATAAAGTAAAATTACACACAAAAATATTTATTATTTATTGATTTTAAAACTATATAATCTCTCATATTTTTTGAAAATATACAATATTAAAAACACTGCTATTCTTATTTATATTATATTTTTTAATTTATTTTATATAACTTTATTTCTTTAATCATACACCAATGAATATTGGAATAAAAGAATATCTACGATCAATAAAAATATTATTAATGCAACTATCAACGCCTAATAATATTTCCATGAATATTAAAAATTATTTTTAAAATATAATTAGATAAAAATACATTATGAAATAAATTTAATATTACATAATTAAACATAAATACAACTTTAATTTTGACAAAAAAAGCAAAACAAAATATCAAAGTGCTGTGTTATTAAAATAAAAGCAATATCTATTTTCACTTCTTCTTATGAAGTTAGCGGGAAAATGAATGTTTGGGGCTTTAAAAGGAGTAGACTGATGCCTAAAAATTTTCTTCTATCCTGCACAGCAATTGTGGCAGTTGTACTTTCTGGTATCAATCTTAATGCACAAGCTAAAAATCTTGAAATTTCAGAAAGTAAAAAAGAAGTTTCCAACGAAACCTACGAAATTATTCACGCAAAAAAAGGTGGTCAAATTATCGGCAAGCATTTGACGATAATCGGAAACAAAAAAACAAACACCAACATAGGCACAAATGCGCACGCTATAACAGCTGAAGGTTCTAACACTGCGATTGAATTACTGGATGGTACAACCATTAAAGGAACTGGTTCTAGCATTTTCTTCGGTCTTGAAGCAAAGGATGGTGCTACACTGAAAATGACCGGGGGAACTATTACAGTTTCCAACACTGGCGCTAAATTCTTGAACAGTAAGAATGCTGAAAACAAGCTAAAAGATATAATAATATCAAGTGGCAAAGGCAAAGCTCCACTAACTTTTGCAATATTTGCAGACAAAAACAGTGAAGTCACTTTAGAAAATGTAAAAGTGACTAAGACAATGAATAGCGTTACAGCAAATAATAAATCTGAAATCACGATATTGGGAGGATCATTTGATGCCACAAAGGCAGCAATATCTGCTTACAATGGCAGTCGCGTAACTCTAACTAACAATGTTCAAACTACATCATCTCATGGCACTGGACTTCATGCAACAGATTCAGAAACCACAATCGAAATGACGGGAGGAAGCGTAATCACAGAAAAAATGGCGTTGGTTGCAGAAAACGGTGGACATATTAAGGTCACGGATGTTGCTCTAACAACAAATGAACATGGGGACAAGGTCACTGATGTTCCTATAATAGGCGCAGGAGTCAATAGCGCTAATAGTATGATTGAATTATATGGCAATACAACGATTAAGAATGCTGGTGTTGGGCTTGTGGCAAGTAACGGTGGCGTAATTAAAATGATTGGGGGGACTATTACAACTTCTAAAACTGGTGTTGGCTTCGTGAACAGTAAGAGCACCGAAAGCAAACTAGAAAATGTAATAATATCAACCGGTAAAGATAAAAATTCAGGCAAAGGAATTCTTCTAGAGAAAGAAAGTGGTCTCACTTTAAAAAATGTAAAAGTGACTCAAACAGGCAACAGCGTAATTGCAAATAATCGTTCTAACATAACAATCTCTGGAGGATCATTTGATTCAAGCTATGCAACAATATGTGCTCAAAACGGTAGCAGCATCACCTTAACGGACAATGCTCAAATTACGTCACATGATGAAGCAGGCCTCTATGCACAAGACTCAAAATCCACAATTACAATGACAACAGGAAACGTGACAGGAAAATATACAGCCTTAGAAGCAGACATAGGTGGCCATATTACGGTTACAAATGTTGCTTTAAAAGCAACTAATAATGGCAGTGGTGTAGCTGCTGGTGCAGCTGCCTCTGGCTCTAACAGTGTGATTGAATTACTTGGAAATACAACGATCAGTGACGTTAAAATCGGAATTGATGCGCAAAACGATAGCACAATCAAAATGATCGGAGGAACCATTACTGCTTCCGAAGCAGGCGTTCACTTGTTAAAAAACAAGAGCAATAACAAACTGAAAGATGTAACGATATTAAATCGTAAGGATAATGCACTACTAATCAATGCAATAATTGCAAGAAGAAGTGCCATTACTTTAGAAAATGTAACCGTTCCGCAAGCAATCAATAGCATAATTTCAGATAATGGTTCTCAAATAACAGTTTCTGGAGGATCATTTAACGCAAAAGGTGCAGCAGTATCTGCCATAAACGGCAGCACTATTACTTTAACTGACAATGCTCAAATTACATCATCTGATGACAGTGGGCTCTATGCAAAAGACTCAAAATCCACCATCACCATAACGGGAGGAACAGTACAAGGTAAAACTACTGCATTATTTGCCGGAAACGGCGGACATATTAAAGCCACGAATGTTACTCTAATAACAGCAGATAGTAACGGATTCGGTGCGGAAAGCCAAGATGTTGGCAGTTTAGTTGAATTATATGGCCACACAACGATTAAAAACGCTGAGATCGGACTTTATTCAGAAAATGGCAGCACAATCAAAATGAGTGGAGGGACAATAATTGCCGAAAATAGTGCATTTGTTGTCAATAATAATGGACATATTGATGTAACAAATGTTTCTGCCATAGCAGAAGATAGAGGTATAGCATTTGAAAAGTCTAAGAACAATAAAACATCAGAAATCAATTTAACCAATACAAAACTTCATATTAAAAACGGTACTGGAATTAATGCAAATGAATCAATTGGTAAAGCCAATCTCAAAAATTCAGAAATCCGTGCCAATGTTTTATTAGTAACCGAAGCTTCAACGAAAAAAAATGATTTCACTTTTACACTAAACGCCGATCACTCCATCTTAGACGGCAAAGTGAGCACTGAAAAAAAATTCAAAACAGTCTTTGATTTGCAAAACAATACGAAATGGACATTGAAAACAAGCACAAATAAAAAAATCCAGAATGAAAAACTGTTTGATATTGCTCAAAGAGCACGTTCTGATATTTCTGTCCTTAACATCAATAACAGCTCTATTGTTTTTGAAGAGCCAACTGAAAATCATTATCACACGTTGCACATAGGATCTGGCAGACCAAATACTAAAAAAGTCTACAATGCTACAGGAAAAGCAGAAATTCATTTCAACGTCGAATGGAGTGATAGTGCTGCCATAAACAAACAAAAAGCTGACCGTCTTCTGATTCACGGTGATGTTTCAGGTACTACACTGGTTTATATCACTGGACATTTAGAAAAGAACAATATTAAAGCAGATGCTTCTGCTCTTACCAGTGCACGTGGTCTTTCACTCATTCAAGTTTCTGGGAAAGTAAATCAAAACTCTTTCAAACTTGCACAGGACTATATCACAATAAGTGGTTCACCTTATAAATATATACTGAAAGCTTATGGACCAAAATCAAACCACAGTAAAACAAATGCTGAACAAAACCTTTTAGGAGAAAATAAAAATTTCTGGGATTTTCGCTTACAACCAATACTGCTTGATAGCAACTCAAAAGTAAAAACCATCGTGCCATAAATACAAGCTATTTTATCATGCCCTGTGCTCTCTTGTATGCTGGATTGACCGATATGGATAAGCAAAGTGCAACTGTTAGCCAATATGCGACATCTGTCTTAAGGAAAGAATAAGACAAACGGAATGGCTTCTTCTTATACGCCTATGGAGAAACAGGAAGCTTATTTTCTGATAAGTAGTGCTCCTAGTAAATATGGTTATAGCAGTGCTCATCTTCGTTATGCTGCTCTACAAGAAGCTGTTAACTTTGTCGCGCAGAAGGGAAAAATATCTACAACACATTTTGGTCTTGTCGAAACCTACGGGCAACTCTCCTTCACTCCAAAGAATATGCAAGACAGCAAGTAAGAGCATATTGAATAAATGGTCATTTCAACTCACCGCCTATGGCAGTAAACAGCGTGACAGTGGTTTCTATCTTGATACGCTGTTATCCCATGGCTTCCTAAAGGGAAAGATCACCAATGCCCTCATTAGTACAACCGAAAAATTGAAAAATGCAAAAATGTTGGCGATCTCCACAACTGTTGACAAACAATTTGCAACGGGTATTCAAGGCGTAACATTCGAACCGCAGGCACAGCTTGCCTATCAACATTTGATGTTTGATGCCATTAAAGATGCTGATAATCTGACCATTGACATGCAAAATCCTTCTCAATGGATAATCCGTGTTGGTGGACGTTTGACAAAAACCATTGCCACTGAAAACGACCGTCCTATGTCTTTCTATGGAAAAGTAAACTTGATCAAAACCTTTGGTGATGATCAGACACTCCATATCGATAAGAATTATAAACATGACCCCGCGGGAAGTTCCGTTGAAGGTGGGCCACAATTGTCCGCTAACCTCTCCCTTCATGGTGATGTCAGCTATCAACAAAAGCTTCAAAAACTGGTATAAGTGGTGCAAGCTTTTCAGGAGGAATACGCTATCAGTTTTAAATAACGTCTGTAAAAAACAGCCCATTCAATTTAACAAAAAGGCAGCATATTGCTGCCTTTTGGGCTTATTATAAGCTGTTTTTAAGCGCTTTTTTAAATAGAGAACAGCGAAATATTTGAAGACTGTCATTGACCATTGAATGTTTTTTACAAAAAATTCTTTTTATAAAGAATAAAACTGTAAAAAGAGAACAACCAAAAACAAAATAATATTGAAAAATAATGTGAAGCTTTTCTAGAAAATACAGTATTACTATCTTTTGTTATTTCTCACAAATTTAATGCTTTAAATACCAAAATAAAACTTTTGAACATAAAATGATAATTAAAAATAATGTAACAATATTAAACAAAGGGATGTATATTATAAGTCACTCGTATATTTCAAAATGGGAGTTCTAATAGGATTTAAAATATTATAGCTCAAACACTGTCCAGCAAATTCATACTGAAAAAATCCTATTATCCCCTTCCCTCTTAAAAATGCCGCCAAACATCTCTAGAAACTTTAAAACAAATAAAATTGCACTTTCTCTTCTGTAAAATGGATCATGCTCTTTGCTCTCTATGGACAATAGGCTCTATACTTGCTTCAAAAAACTCCTTTGTATAATCGTGTTGCGCACGTAGATTACGCAATTCATCATTGCTAAGCTCTTCAAGAATAATCCCTTTATGCATAATTCCAACACGTTCACAAATATGTGCAACAACAGCAAGATCATGGGATACCATTAAATAAGTAAGCTTTTTTCTCACGCGCAATGATTTCAACAAGTTTAAAATTTCAGCCTGTACCGACACATCCAATGCAGATGTTGGCTCATCAAGCAATAACACCTCTGGCTCAATAATTAAAGCACGTGCAAGAGCAATACGCTGACGCTGCCCTCCAGACAACTCATGAGGATAACGATAAAGAAATGAAGAATCTAAACCAACGGAATCTAAAGCATCCTCTACCCGCTCTCTTTGATTATCCATCCCATGGATTTTGAGCGATTCAGAAAGAACCGTATGGACCATTTTTCTTGGATGCAGCGAAGCATAAGGATCTTGAAAAACCATTTGAATACAGCGTAAAAAATCCTTACTTCTTTTCTTTTCAACTTCTTGTCCAGCAAAAAGAAACTTTCCACTATAATCTGGAATAAGCCCCACCAATGTATTCAAAATAGTTGACTTTCCACATCCGGATTCACCAATCAAACCATAAGCTTCACCACGCTTAATATGAAAATTAACATTTTTAACAACTGTTACTGCCTTATGCCTATGACCAAAAGTTACAGATAAATTAGAAACATCAATAATATTCTCACAATTTGTCATGAGGAACCTCCTCAACACCATTAACAATCGTAGGATTATACAACCAATCAGGATCACGCTCAGGTACAGCCAAAATATCAACTGGATTATCAAGCCGTGGCAAACTCGCGAGCAACGCCTTTGTATAAGGATGACAAGCGTGAGACAAATCAGAAGCAGGCAACTCTTCTAGCACACGGCCCGCATACATCACTAAAATACGATCACAAAAATCAGCAATCATATTTAAATCATGACTAATGAAAATAAGTCCCGTTCCAGACTTTGTAACAAGTTCATCTAATACGGATAAAACTTGCCGTCTGACCGTAATATCAAGCGCAGATGTTGGTTCATCGGCAATAATTAAATCAGGTTTTGGAATGAGCATCATTGCAATCATCACACGCTGCCCCATCCCCCCAGATATTTCATGAGGAAAGAGACGCATCACATGTTCAGGATCACGAATATGAACAGATTCTAACATAGATATGGTGCGCTCCCGCGCTTCAGCTTTTGAAACACGATAATGAATACGGTAAGCCTCCATAATCTGTTCCCCGATCCGTATTAATGGATTAAGTGAATATTTGGGGTCCTGTAAAATCATTGAAATACGTTTCCCACGGATTTTTCGCATCTGAGGTTCACTTGCGGCCAATAAATCAACATCCTCAAAGCGCATTTTTTTAGCTTTAACAATGGCTGCTTTTGGACTTAACCTTAGTATTGCGCGCCCAGTCATCGATTTTCCAGATCCGGATTCACCAACAATTCCAATTTTTTCTTTTCCAACAGAAAAACTAACGCCACGCACAACTTCTGAAATGCCGCGCGTTGTAGGAAAAGAAATACGTAAATCTTCTACTTCTAATAATTTATTACCCATTGCGTGGATCCAATACATCACGAAGACCATCACCTAAAAGGTTGAAAGCAAGACTTGCAAATAATATTGCACAGCCTGGTATTGCCGCCAACCACCAATTTGTCATCATAAATTCCCGCCCTGAAGAAAGCATCGCACCCCATTCAGGACTTGGAAGTTGAGCTCCCAACCCTAAAAAACCAAGACCAGCAGCCGTTAAAATAATTCCAGACATATCCAAAGTTAATCGTACAATCACTGAAGGAATACACATGGGCGCAACATGAAACAAAATAATTCGCCAAGCAGAGGCCCCTTGCAAACGAACTACAGAAACATAATCAGAAGAACGTATTGTCAAAGTCTCAGCACGTGCTAAACGTGCAATTGGCGGCCATGCTGCAATTGAAATTGCAATAGAAGCATTTTCAATCCCCGGTCCCAATGCGGCTGAAAATGCAAGAGCTAAAATCAAACCTGGAAAAGCAAGAAAAATATCGACAATACGCATGAGCACAGTATCAACCCATCCGCCCATATAACCAGATACAGTTCCAACAATAAGCCCTATTGGACCTACAATAACTGTTGTAAGAAAAACAACATAAAGAGTAATACGGGAACCAAAAACAAGGCGACTAAAAATGTCACGTCCCAATTCATCTGTTCCAAAATAATGCGCCATAGAGGGTGGCTGCAACCGATGCCCTAGATCATTGCTAAGAAAATCATGCGTAGCAATCCAAGGAGCAAAAAATGCACATATGATAATAATACAAATAATAAGCAGACCGAATACAGCCGAAAAGTTATGAAAAAACTTAGCCAGTGCGTGATAAATTCTTTGTATGTTCGCTTGAATTATGGAGTTTGGAACAGGATCGTTTAACCAACTACCCAAAGAAGATGATGATTGCGATTTATGATGATTACTTACTGTCATATTCAACGTGTCCTTGGATCAAAAATGCGATAAAGCAAATCAGAAAATAAATTAATGGCGACAAAGATAAATCCTACAAGTAAAGTACATCCTACAACTGCATTCATATCTCCGGCTAAAAGAGCATTTGTCAAGTAATGTCCAAAACCAGGCCAAGCAAAAACTGTCTCCGTTAAAACAGCCCCTTCTAATAAAAAAGCATAAGAAAGCGCAACAACAGTAATAATTTGAACAGCAGCATTTCGAAAGGCATGCCCCCAAACGGTTCGCGCCCACGATAATCCCTTTACACGTGCAGTAATGATATATTCCTGATTAAGCTGCTCAATCATAAACCCACGAGTCATACGGCTAATATAAGCCATAGCACCGAAAGCCAAGATCAAAGCAGGCATAATAACGTGACTAAAAACATTACCAAAAGCCTCCCATTGTCCTTGGCTTGCCGTATCCCAAAGGAAAAATCCTGTTTTTGGTTCAAAAGAATATTCATAAAGAAAATCAATACGTCCTGGGCCACCAACCCAGCCAAGCTTGGCGTAAAATATTAACAACGCCATTAATCCGAGCCAAAACGTTGGAGTAGAATAACTTACAAGTGTAAAAACACGGACAACATAATCAATAAATGAATCGCGATACATTGCTGCAAAAACACCAAATGGAATTCCAAGAGTTGTGCCAATAACAATAGCAACGGTTGCAAGCTCTAATGTTGCAGGAAATACACGCATAATATCGGCTAGAACAGGTCGCCCAGAAGTTAAAGCATCTCCAAAGTCAAACAAAAATACATTATGAAGATACTTCCAATATTGGACAATCAACGGCTTATCAAGACCCAGCTTATAATACATTGCATCATAAGCTTCCTGACTGATATTATCACCAAGAATAGACAGAACCGGATCTAGAGGAAGAAGATGACCAAGAAAAAAAGTGATCGTCACCAACCCAAGCAATGTGATAAAAACTGAAATAAGAAGTTTCAATCCTTTGCATAAAAAATCCCATAAAAATAATTTTTTCTGCTTTTCTGATACAGCTCTTTCAGTCTCTGAAAGTGGCAAAACCATTATAAAAATCCCCTCTGTAGCGACAAAACATAAAGCAAATACCTCTTTTTATATAACGAAACAACCTCTTATGAAGCATGTTCTACAATCCTTCTCTATAACATGCTTCTTTTATTTTTCTGCTTCATTGTAATAAAGTCTATAACTGTTCCAAATCCATTTTTTGACATCAGGTCCCATACCAACGGTATAATATGTCTGAAATAAATAAACCATAGGACCATGCTCTAACACATAATGCTGTAAAGTACGATATTGCACAATGCGCTTATTGGGGTCTTGCTCAAACAAAGCATCCATCACCATGTTATTAATATTTTCATCATAATACCCAGCGCGCCAAGCTAAATACATATTGTGCTTTTTTGTAAATGTTGGATCAGGGTTAAACACGTGATTTAATGAAGCAGGATGTCCATCAGGATCGGCACTCCCCCACCCCATAAGTGCAGTATCATAATTTCCACCACGTACACGGCTCAACAATTGATTTTGTGCCATTTTTTCAATTGTAAGCTCAACACCAATTTTGCGTGCATTGGCTTGAATAGACTGTGCAACAGACGACATATAACTAAGGCTTCCAACTAAAAGATTAGCTTTAAACCCATTAGGATAACCAGCTTCAGTAATCAGTTGTTTTGCTTTTTTCAAATCCAACTGAAAAGGCAAACCTTCTTTTTCATCTAAAGCACCTGGAACACCTAAAGACATATAAGTTGCCCTAGGAATAGCAATTCCTTTCAAAACAGTTTTTCCAAGACCTTCATAATCAACCAAATAACGAAGTGCCAATCTGACCTTTTCATTCGCAAAAATTGCATTCTTATTATTTAACGATAGGTAAATAATCTGCGGACGCAAAACACGACTAATTTTGACTTGTTCTCCCTTTTTTTCAAGATCTAAAATATCCTCTGAAGAAAGATCACGCACTATATCCACATCACCTTTTTCCAAAAGAAGTCTTTGACTTGATGAATCCGCTACATGCTGCACAACAATCTGCTTAATTTTAGGCACATCGCCCCAATAATGCTGTGTCGCCTCTAACACAACTTTATCTCCTGGAGACCAGCTCACCAATTTATAAGGTCCAACACAAGCTGAATGTGTTGCTAAATATTTATTCCCCATATCACCGTTAATACTCTGTGCTTCAATTGTTTCCCGATCAAGCAAAGCAGAAGCATAAGATTGTCCAATAACAGTCAATATGAGCTGAATAGGATAGGGTTTATCTAATTTTAATTGTAAAGTCTTATCATCAAGTGCCTGAATATTTGTTTCAACATTGTTTTTGGTAAACCCATAATCCATTAAAGATTGAGCATAGCTTAATCCTAATTTAATAATCCGTCGCATCGACCATACCAGATCTTGCGCTGTAGCCGTCCTTCCGTCATTAAACTTTAAATCATCACGAAGATGAAAAACTATTCTTTTGCCATTATCTAAAACGTCCCAAGATTTTGCCATAGCAGGGCGAATTTTTGTAGGATCATGCTCGTCATATTGCACTAACGCGCTGCAAATATTCGTCAATAACTCACTCGTCACAACCTCAACAGTTTGCGCTGGATCAAAACTACTAATTGAATCAATATTCCACGCCATTACCAATATATCTTTAGATGAAGCGCTGAATGCCGATGTTACAGCCCCATTAAAAAAAACGATTGAGCTTAATAAAATAGAAAAATTTTTCAATATTCTTTGTTTTCCCATTTTATCTCTTCCTTTTGTATTCTTCTACCTTTTCACACAAAGTGATTTTGATTTTGCTCTTTCATCTTTTAAATAGCATAGCATTAGACATCAATTTCATTTCATCAAACTAAGCATCTATAAAATAATTTTCTTATACATCAGTCTATATTCTGGATGCAGAGAATCTATAACTATAAATAAAGATCCTCCCCAATATAACTTTCTATATTTATCGCTCCCTATAAACGATCTTAATTATATACTGCTACTGCACAAACATCCCTCACAATTTCATCCTTAAAAACTGAAGAGCTTTTATATGGGAGAATATTTTCATCATGCAATTATGATTAAGCTCTTTTTAGCTTTGACAACATTAAAAAGACACTCTTATTTTTCAATTGCACTATAAAAAATACGCGGTGCACTATTCCAAACCCACTTTTTGACATCAGGCGTCATCGCGACAACGCTATATTGTTGAAAGATAAACGCATAAGGTCCTTTTTGCATAAGTTCACGTTGTAAATCAGCATAGAGTTGTGCCCGTTTTTGCGGATCTTTTTGAAACAGCGCCTCTTCAACTTTTTGATTCATCTTGGCATCAAAATACCCATGCTTCCAACTAGGATAGGCTGTATTTCTAGCCTCAAACCGATTATCTGGATTGAAAATAAGACGTGAAGCCATTGTATGAGGATCCACAGAATCATTATTCCATCCGATAAAAGCCGTATCAAAAGCCCGTGCATTCACTTTTGAAAACAACTGTGTACCTGCTACACGTTCAATTTTAAGACGCACGCCCGCCTGTGCTGCACTATCTTGAAGTGACTGAGCAAGTAACAAAGTATAAGGAGTGTTTGACACGAGAAAATTTGCCTCAAATCCGTTCGGATAACCGGCTTCTGCTAAAAGCTGTTTTGCTTTTTGAATATCAAGCTTAAAGGGTTGCCCCTCTTTTTCATCTAAAGCCCCAAAATTACCAAGAGGAATAAAACTGGCCCGTGGAACACCAATCCCTTTAAGAAGCTTCTTGCCAAGACCTTCATAATCTATAAGATAACGCATCGCCAAGCGCACTTTTTCCTTAGCAAAAATAGGATTCGTCGTATTGAATCCCCAGTACATCATAGTTGGCACTAACACTTTTTCAACTTTAACATCTGTTGTTTTTTGCAGATCTGCAAGATCTTCAGGTGTCAAATTACGAGCAACATCAATATCATGTTTTTGCAACAACAAGCGTTGTGTTCCGGGCTCTGCAACATGGCGAATTAAAATCTGCTTCAGTTTAGGCGCTTGTCCCCAATAGTGAGAGCTTGCACGCAACAAAAGAGCTTCTCCAGGGCGCCAACTTTTTAACTGATAAGGACCAACACAAGCAGCATGACTCTTCAAATACTGATTTCCCAAATCACCATCTTTTTCGTGTTTCATAATCGTCTTACGATCAAGCAAAGCTGTTGCACGACTCGCAACAATATTATTAAGAATAAGCTCTGCTGGATAAGGTTTATCAAATTTCATCACAACTGTTTTCTTATCGGGAGCTTGCAAAGCATCATCAACATTTTGTTCTGTAATTCCATATTCATTAAAAATTGCCGCATTACCCATCTTCAATTTGACAATCCGCTTCATACCCCAAACAAGATCATTGGCATTGGCTGATCTGCCATCATTAAACTTCAAACCATCACGCAAATGAAAAGTAATCATCGTACTGTGATCATCACCTGAAACATCCCAATGCGTTGCTAAAGCAGGAACCATTTTAGCAGGATCATCTGTCGCAGTACTCACCAAGTTATCACAAATATTGTAAATAATTTCACTTGCATAAACATCATTGCTTTGGGCGGGATCAAACGTACTGATTGCATCAAGATTCCAAGCCATCACAAGGGTATTAGCCGGTGTTTTTGCTGAAACCTGTTGTACAACTACCCCCAAAGCCATAAGAGTAGCAACAAGAGAGCTGCTACTTTTTAATATTGTTTTCTTCAAGTTCATAAACTTTTCCCTTTATTTATTTTTTATCAATTAATGACGCTGAAATAATATAGCAAATTTATAATTATAACATTGAATAAATACGTTCTAATCGCTTATATTTTTAATCACCTACACAGAGTCATCTACTTGATAAATTCATTGACTTACGTCTCAATAAACCATAGCGAACATACAATATATGTTTTGCTAACCAGTATTACATTTTTTTCATAACCTTTCTTTGCATATGATAATGCACTATATCAGTTCCCTATTAATCATCAATAAGCCTTATCGCCCCAAAAAATAGTGAGCTTTAAAAAATCATTACGCAAAAATTTATGAATTCATTATTCTATTCCTTTAGGCGATATTTAAAATAAAATATGCAAACTTTAAAAATAGTTATCCCCCTCAAACACTCAGTTTCAAGATGCGGCGCATCTTTACTACATGACAAAAACGACACTGGAATAGCAGAAAGACATAAGAAAATATCTTTTCTAAAACGCCATCCCCCCACAAAAAGCTGCTTAATCTTTTGAAAAATAAGTGTCAAAAGTTTTACGTTTTTACCAACAAAACCAAACGCGTTAACAAAGATAAAAGAAAAATGAGAAGAATCATTCCTTCCACGCTTTATCTTTTGAGAAATAAAGCTTACAATAAAAGAATACACACTAAAATGCATTCCCCCATTGATAAAAACAAAATTCATTAGACGCTTCCCCCCTAAAGACATAACGAATATAAACCCTTCTAAACTTTAGTGTGCATCATTGCTTTGCCACTATAAAAATAGAGCATAAAACAACATACAGCAACAGAACTCTCGTTTCCAGCGGAAACATACAGAGATTCAACGAAGCAATGTAGTGGATACAAGCCTGCATGAGCTTAATCATCTTCCAAAAAATTGGAGCGCACACGCGGCAAGATCACTCTACTAATAGAGGAAAGCTATCAGATAATAAAACCCAACACAAGCAGCTTGAGTCATTTAACTTCAATTTTTCATCGCTGTATTTTATTTTTATTACCTAGGTAAGCATTGAGCAATCGACCTACATATAAATAAACCGACAGTCATACAAGCAAAGTAAAACAATGCAACAACAGCACCCCATCTAAAAACCACTTTGCATTCGTCAATAAGCATGAATAAAATATTCATTAATTATAACGGTCATGTCATTAACAGAAATAAAAAAAACTCTTCTCAACCATTACAAATGCCAAAGACTGTTGCACAACATTGAGAGCTAGTAAAGTGTGTGATGGTGCCGATTTGCTCCTTCATAAGCGTAAAGATGGAGGTGCTCAATGGATTTACCGTTGTACCATTCACAGGCGCCACCGCGAAATGGGTTTTGGTGTACTAAATGTTTCTTTAAAACATACAAGATATTACCATTATCTCACTTCAGATACATAACAGTTAAGGTATCACTCCTTTTGGCGTCTGTTTTTTCATCCTCAAAATTATACCTTTATCGTTTTTAGTGCCAACAACAGTAGAAAATCATTAATATTGTATAGTTTGTATATTTCAATTATCTTATACAGTGAAATTGTATAATCTATACATTTATTAAATAATTCAATTATTATCCTATTGATCATTACTCTTACAAAAGACAGTTTGCCAATTTATCGACAAAAACATCCTTCAAGATGATCATTAACAATCCCTACGGACTGCATAAAAGCATAACAAATTGTGGGACCAACGAATGTCCAGCCACGTTTCTTCAAGTCTTGAGAAAGACGAAGAGAAGCAGGTGTCATAGGGTTAGCCAACAGTGTTTGAAAATCTATTTTTTCATAACGCTCTGATGGTGGTGGCTGAAAAGACCAAAAATAGTGGGACAAACTTCCCCACTCTGTTATAATTTCTTGTGCTCTCAATGCGTTATTAAGCACTGATTGAATTTTTCCTTGATGGCGAACAATGTCTTTATTCTGCATTAACATTTGCACCTTTAGCTCATCATAATGAACAATCTTTTCAAAGTCAAAGTGATCAAATGCAATGCGAAAAAAAAAGCGTTTTTTTAAAATTGTAAACCAAGAAAGTCCCGCTTGGAAACCTTCAAGACAAATTTTCTCAAACAAACGAATATCCTCAAAAATAGGCTTTCCCCATTCGGTATCATGATAAGCACAATAAAGTGGATCCGTTCCAGCCCATGCGCAACGAACTTTTCCATCCACTCCCTTAAGAAGACCTTCCGCAAGCATGGCATTAACCCTCGTATTAAAAGAGCATTCCTTGATCATCGCTAGGCGACTTTATTTGCTTGTGTTTTGAACGTTTAGCGGAAATAGGCTCTTGTGTTGCAACACTGATATCTCCATCAAAAAAACGTAAATTTATGTGCCCTGTTTCTGGAAACTGAGCCAAGCGTTTAATGGGCTTATTCTCTTTCCCCAAAGCCAAAACAAAACCGCGCTCCAAAATATTCTGATATGAAGTGCTTTTTAAAAGCCTAGATACTACCTCTAACCCAGCACGTTGTTTTTCCACACTACGCACAAAAGCACGCTGAAGACGTGCCGTATATTCCTTTGTATTGCGTTGTGCTTTTTCACTATTTAACAAACGCGGTGAAAGACGCACACCAAGTGCATGAAAAGAAAAACGTTTTTTATCGTAGCTCACACAAAGAGCACGCTGCAATCGACTTGAAGTTTCATCCAAACCACGCCGTGGTAGAGCAAAAAGTTGATCGGCAGTCGGAAGAGCTCGTAGAGTAGCTCGCAATTTTTGTCGATAAAAATCCAAATAACGCGCTAGTCCCTTGCGCAAACGTGCAGCAAACGATGCCACCAGCACCTCAAGATCAAGCTTAACAGGAACAGCCCGTTCTGCTGCGGCGGTGGGAGTTGGAGCACGCCAATCAGCCACATAATCAATCAAGGTCCAGTCCGTTTCATGCCCAACAGCAGAAATAACAGGAAGAGAAGATTCATAAACAGCACGAACAACAGCTTCGTCATTAAACCCCCACAAATCTTCTAAACTTCCCCCTCCCCGTGCAACAATAATAAGATCAGGCTTAGGAACAACTCCTCCTAAAGGCAACGCATTAAAACCTTCAACAGCAACAGCCACTTCTTTCCCACTTGTTTCCCCCTGAACACGTACAGGCCAAACCAAAATATGCAACGGAAAACGATCGGATATACGGTGAATAATATCACGAATAACAGCACCTGTTGGTGATGTTACAACGCCTATAATTCGAGGCATATAAGGCAAAGTTTTTTTCTTAGCTTCATCAAACAAGCCTTCTTCTAAAAACTTTTTCTTACGATTTTCAAGGAGTGTCATCAAAGCACCAATCCCTGTTGGTTCAAGAGCCTCAATGACAATTTGATATTTCGATGATCCTGGATACGTCGTAAGTTTACCAACAGCAATCACTTCCATCCCTTCTTCAGGAGGAAATTTGAGCTTTTCCATCATTCCACGCCAAATAACAGCTTCCAACCGTGCCTTATCATCTTTTAAAGCAAAATAAGCATGTCCCGAAGCATGAGTACCACGGTAACCTGATATCTCCCCACGTACCCGTACATAACCAAACTTTTCTTCAACAACACGCTTTAGGGCCCCTGCTATTTCGGAAACAGTGAATTCTGCCACATTTGTTACACCTGTTTTTTCACTAAACAAACTTACCATTTTTCAATTCTTTACGCCCGTTTCTGTGAATCTTTTTGAAACAACACATCTTTAAACTTTTGATTTATAGCTTCATCAAA
This sequence comes from Bartonella sp. CL436QHHD, assembly GCF_042195105.1. NCBI lineage: Bacteria > Pseudomonadati > Pseudomonadota > Alphaproteobacteria > Hyphomicrobiales > Bartonellaceae > Bartonella > Bartonella sp. CL436QHHD. The sequence continues at coordinate 16,946 of NZ_JBHINR010000028.1, forward strand.
ATACCCATAACACCGGCTAGAGTAGTTTATATTTTTAATTTCAAATCGATTATCAGGGTTGTAAAAAAACTTGAAGCCGTTTTATGGGGATATCTAGAGTCATTATTTCATTCGAAAATTGTATCAATAGAAGTTTAAATATTCAATCTTAACATTCACACAAACACATCTTTTATAAGAATTCCTGAAATAAAATTCTCTACACAACATAGAAATCCATTCCCGATAAAATTCAACGTATTGCAAAGTGTTAAAGAGCTTTGCAATACATCAAATATATCATGATCATGTTTTTTATATTTTATAAACCTGATACCTTCTTATTTTTCAATTGCACTATAAAAAATACGTGGTGCACTATTCCAAACCCATTTTTTAACATCAGGTGTCATCGCTATCGTGTGATACGTCTGATAGATAAAAGCATAAGGTCCTTTCTGCATAAATTCACGTTGCAAATCAGCATACATTTGCGCCCGTTTTTTTGGATCTTTTTGAAACAATGCATCTTGAACCTTTTGATTCATAGTTTCATCCAAATACCCATGGCACCAACTCGCATAGCCTGTATTTTTAGCCTCAAACCGATTATCAGGATTGTAAATAAGACGTGAAGCCATTGTATGGGGATCCGCAGAATCATTATTCCATCCGAAAAAAATCGTATCAAAAGTACGCGCAGATAGTTTTGAAAATAACTGCGTGCCTACGAAACGTTCAATTTTAAAACGCACCCCCACCTTTTTTNATCATTATTCCATCCGAAAAAAATCGTATCAAAAGTACGCGCAGATAGTTTTGAAAATAACTGCGTGCCTACGAAACGTTCAATTTTAAAACGCACCCCCACCTTTTTTGCATTGTCTTGGAGGGACTGAGCAATAGGCAAAGCAAAAGGATAAGGAGAGGCACCGGCAAAAATACTGGCCTCAAAACCATCTGGATAACCTGCC
>NZ_JBHINR010000034.1:0-1336 GCF_042195105.1 Bartonella sp. CL436QHHD
AAAAGCATTATTAACCGGTGCATCAATGAGTTCAGCAACACGTGAACCATAATCACGCCGCATTACACGCGAACCAATCCGTGTTGACAAAATATCAAGGATTGATTGGCGTAAATGATCAATGCCGGTTAATGGCTTTCCTGTTGTGCGGTCCATTCCACTGTTCAATTGGGACCTCCAGTCATCGCGCCACCAGAATAAACACCGCCATGAACATGGCTGTTTCCAATATTGGTGCCGTTATGCTTTAGTCCACTTGAATGAATGGAAACATTATTCCCAGAATGAAGAGAGAGACTATCATTCGAATTCAGTGAAATGCCACCACCTGCCTTCAAAGAGATGTTGCCTTTTGCGTTTAAATTTATATCGCTTTCTGAAACAATCTTTATGCCTTCCGGTGCGGTAAGCTCTAGCTTGCCCCCATCACCTTTTAGTGACACACCATCAGCGATTGTCAGGATAAATTTTCCGCCGGATTTGATGTGAATTCCATAAGTATTTTGTTCATCATCATATTCAAGGCTGGTGCCATCAGGGTATATCGTTCGGTGAATGCTGCCCTTATCGGCTGCTTGATTAGCATCTGTATGAATGGAACCCACAATCACCCCTTGTGATAAATCTCCGGATGACGAAACAACAATCACTTGCTCTCCGATATCACGCCCTTCATAAGAGCGTGTTTTACCGGCGCGGGCTTGTGTGTCTGGAATCCAGTCACTGACAAGATTGCCACTTTTTACCCGATAGCGTGCGTTTTTATGGTCGACATGGCTAATTTTTCCCACCACAACCATATTTGCCACACGTCTCTTTAGATCTGTGATTTCTTTATCGCGCCGCTCTAACATGAGTAACCTCGATTTTATGGTATTTATCTTTATTTCTCACGCCTGTTTCTGGTTCAAAGCTTAAGAAAGGTTCAACGATTCTTGCTGTTACACTGCCGTCTTCTTCATCCATGTTGGGGATATTTGTCACATAAATGACTTCAAAGGTTAGAATTGCACCATGGAGTGCTAAGGCGCCATTATCGCCAAAGGCAAAAGCAATATTTTGCAGGCGGCATGTCTCAACGGTATTGTTAAGATTGGGATTGGCATAGAAAATCTCTTCAATTTCCCATGCTAATTGGTCAACAAAGCGTGCACCATCTTCACATGTTGCATAGCATTCAACATCTACTGTTAAAACACGCCGCCTTACTCCATAATCATAGCCATCTTCAATCGTTTCACTTTGTGTTGAGATATTAATTGCAGGCGTGTTCTCAACGGAAAAGTTGAAATCACGCATATTGAAAACATTGTCACCAGCTGCCGTCTTTGCTGCT
>NZ_JBHINR010000083.1:0-1245 GCF_042195105.1 Bartonella sp. CL436QHHD
AGAAGAAGAAACCTTTATTTGTTCTGAGATAATACGAGTTGCAAGCTGTTCTGTTGACATCTCAAGTGAGAAGAAACCAACAATACCCCCTTCATTTTCTTGTGTTTTGTTATGACGCTTGCAAGCATTGGCAATATTAAAAGCAATATTGGTCGCCAGAGAGGTTTTCCCCATACCAGGGCGCCCTGCAAGGATAATTAAGTCAGATGCTTGTAATCCTCCCATTTTTTCATCAAGGGTTTTGATATGGGTAGCTATCCCAGAAAGCTGTGAGGAACGCTTTTTTGCAGCGCTTGCCATGTTAAGTGCTTTTGCAATGGCTGTATCAAAGTTTTCAAACCCACCCCCATATTTCCCTTTTTCGGCGAGCTCAAATAACTGATTTTCAATCGTTTCAATTTGTTGAGTAGGCGTGAGCTCTACAGGAGCATCAAAAGCTGTATTGGCAACTTGAGTGCCNCCCATATTTCCCTTTTTCGGCGAGCTCAAATAACTGATTTTCAATCGTTTCAATTTGTTGAGTAGGCGTGAGCTCTACAGGAGCATCAAAAGCTGTATTGGCAACTTGAGTGCCAAGGTTAATTAAAGAGCGTCGGATAAACAGATCATAAATGACGCTCCCATAATCTTCAGTGTTAATAATAGTGACTGCCTCTGTGGTTAAGCGAACAACATACTGGTATACAGTAATATCTCCAACTCTTTCTTCCATTTGGATATAGGGCTTGATTGTAATGGGGTTTGCAAGATTACCATTTTGAATAATTTGTAAGACAATCTCAACGATCTATTGATTAAGCCTTTCAAAAAAATGTTCTGCTTTGAGAAAGTCTGAAACGCGATCGAGTGCATTATTATTAATCAGGATTGCTCCAAGTAATGCCTGCTCTGCTTCAATATTATGGGGAAGTTGACGAAAAGAAGAAGCAAAATTATCTCTTGGATTTTCTGTTTTTAGCATGTTCAGTGTTCTCATTGCTTTCTTTTCCCTTGTTTGGTGCCTTAAAGGTGATTTCTGTGGTGTATCCGCTTTGTTTTTCATAGCAGTGGGTGACGGTCGCGGCTTTCCATGGTCCATTGATTTGCCCACGAAACCCTTGCAATAAAAGAGGTTGATCCGCCATGACTTCGGGACGCCCCTCTAAGGTCAAAGAACCACTGCCCACAGCACGACACAACCTGTCCGACTCGGAAGCAGCAGCAGCTCGTGCTTCCTCCTCACAAGTGTAACAAGTCCGCAAACGC
>NZ_JBHINR010000022.1:0-1193 GCF_042195105.1 Bartonella sp. CL436QHHD
AGAAGAAGAAACCTTTATTTGTTCTGAGATAATACGAGTTGCAAGCTGTTCTGTTGACATCTCAAGTGAGAAGAAACCAACTATACCCCCTTCATTTTCTTGGCTGTTATCATGACGCTTACAAGCATTGGCAATATTAAAAGCAATATTGGTCGCCAGTGAGGTTTTCCCCATCCCAGGGCGTCCAGCTATGATAATTAAGTCAGATGCTTGTAATCCTCCCATTTTTTCATCAAGGGTTTTGATATGGGTAGCTATCCCAGAAAGCTGTGAGGAACGCTTTTTTGCAGCGCTTGCCATGTTAAGTGCTTTTGCAATGGCTGTATCAAAGTTTTCAAACCNCATTTTTTCATCAAGGGTTTTGATATGGGTAGCTATCCCAGAAAGCTGTGAGGAACGCTTTTTTGCAGCGCTTGCCATGTTAAGTGCTTTTGCAATGGCTGTATCAAAGTTTTCAAACCCACCTCCATATTTTCCTTTTTCGGCGAGCTCAAATAACTGATTTTCAATTGTTTCAATTTGTTGGGTAGGCGTGAGCTCTACAGGCGCATCAAAGGCTGTATTGGCAACTTCATTGCCAAGATTAATCAAAGACCGGCGGATAAAAAGATCGTAAATAACGCGTCCATAATCTTCAGTGTTAATAATAGTGACTGCCTCTGTGGTTAAGCGAACAACATACTGGTATACAGTAATATCTCCAATTGTTTCTTCCATTTGGAGATAGGGCTTGATTGTAATGGGGTTTGCAAGATGACCATTTTGAATAATTTGTAACACAATCTCAAAGATCCTTTGGTGTAGCGTTTCAAAAAAATGTTCTGCTTTGAGAAAGTCTGAAACGCGATCGAGTGCATTATTATTAATCAGGATTGCTCCAAGTAATGCCTGCTCTGCTTCAATATTATGGGGAAGTTGACGAAAAGAAGAAGCAAAGTTATCTCTTGGATTTTCTGTTTTTAGCATGTTCAGTGTTCTCATTGCTTTCTTTTCCCTTGTCTGGTGCCTCAAAGGTGATTTCTGTGGTGTATCCGCTTTGTTTTTCATAGCAGTGGGTGACAGTGGAAGCTTTCCATGGTCCATTGATTTGCCCACGAAACCCTTGCAATAAAAGAGGTTGATCCGCCATGATTTCAGGGCGTCCCTCAAGGGTCAAAGAACCACTGCCTACAGCACGACACAACCTGTCCGAC
>NZ_JBHINR010000059.1:0-2044 GCF_042195105.1 Bartonella sp. CL436QHHD
GGCAGGTTATCCAGATGGTTTTGAGGCCAGTATTTTTGCCGGTGCCTCTCCTTATCCTTTTGCTTTGCCTATTGCTCAGTCTCTCCAAGACAATGCAAAAAAGGTGGGGGTACGTTTTAAAATTGAACGTTTCGTAGGCACGCAGTTATTTTCAAAATTTTATGCGCGTGGTTTTGATACGATTTTTTTCGGATGGAATAATGGCTCTGCGGATCCCCATACAATGGCTTCACGTCTTATTTACAATCCTGATAATCGGTTTGAGGCTAAAAATACAGGCTATGCGAGTTGGTGCCATGGGTATTTGGATGAAACTATGNATGTATGCTGATTTGCAACGTGAATTTATGCAGAAAGGACCTTATGCTTTTATCTATCAGACATATGTTTCTGTAGCGATGACACCTGATGTCAAAAAATGGGTTTGGAATAGTGCACCACGTATTTTTTATAGTGCAATTGAAAAATAAGAAGGATCAGGTTTATAAAATATAAAAAACATGATCATGATATATTTGATGTATTGCAAAGCTCTTTAACACTTTGCAATACGTTGAATTTTATCGGGAATGGATTTCTATGTTGTGTAGAGAATTTTATTTCAAAACATTCTATTGGGAAGAAAGGTTATTTATCTCGATAAATTCTACGTGTATAGATATTAATATTTTATATTTCAATTTATGTGTATAAAAAAGTAATAAATTTGTTTGTTGCAAAAGACAGGTGTAACGAATAAAGCAAAATTTAGTGTTTCTGAAAAAATGGGGGACTTTAAAATGTTTTAGTGAAAAAACTATTTTATGCAGATATGTGGGGAAACATCACGCTACTCTTCTTATACCTCAGTACACTCCTTATGACTTAAAATATGATAATCTATAGGTTCGAAGCTGTTATTTGATACGGAGTTATAATAAAGTTCGAATTTTCTTCTGAAAAAGGGTGAAAGTGGTTACTAAAAAATTTATTCAGAATCATCAAAATATTAAATTGTCTTGAGGTTTTTGAAGCAATTAGAGTAGCGCTTTGATGATACTTTTTAGAAAATAGCAAGAAGAAACTTGAAGAAGAAATCTTTTTGATGAAGCAAAGAAGAATTTTGGCCTGATATGCTCTGAATTGTAAGTGCCGTGATGTCGCGTGCTATCGTGCGTGATAGCTTTATTTTAATCAGATCGTTTTGCGTTGCATATGTTCATTTGTCCTATACGTGTTCGGGGGATGTGCTTTTGAAAAGTGGTTGCTGCTCTTGGAAGTTTTGATGTTTTACCTCTAGGAGGCGTGTTTTCTAAGCATGATCTTATCATTTTTGCATGTTGTCACATGGGGAAGTTATACAATAACCTTAAACCTTAAAAGGAAAATTCTATGAACGTGAAAAGAAAAATATTGAAAAAGGGCAGTTCTTTTGTTTCTGCTGTTCTTGCAATGGGGATGTTTGTGCAACAAGTTTCAGCGAAAACACCTGCTGATACGCTTGTGATGGCTTGGAATCTTGATACAATAAGTACATTTGATCCCGCACAAATCAATGATCGTTATGGTAATGAAGTTCTTGTCAATGTTTGTGATAATTTAGTCGTTTCTGCTACAGATGATGCTGCTAAAATGGTTCCTTCGTTAGCAAAGAGTTGGGATGTTTCAAGTGATGATCAGAGTACTGTGATTACTTTTCATTTGCGTGATGGTTTGAAGTTCAACGATGGTCGTCCTGCGAATGCCAATGATCTGATTTGGAGCATGAAGCGGGTTGTTCAATTGAAGATGGCTACTGCGGCGACATTTAATGAATATGGGATTACAGAACAAAACGTTGATGAGGCTTTTCAAGCACCGGATGACAAAACGGTGGTGATGAAATTTGATAAACCTTATCCAGCAGAGCTTATTCTTAGCCATTTTGCCACTAGTCGTACTCTTGCTTTGCTTGATCGTGAGACACTCATGAAACACGAAAAAAATGGTGATATGGGAAACCGGTATTTGGCAAGTCATTCTGCTTGTGTTGGTCCTTATCAGCTAGAGAGTTGGCGTCCTGGAG
>NZ_JBHINR010000086.1:0-3457 GCF_042195105.1 Bartonella sp. CL436QHHD
AATAAGTCCGGTATCATCTTGCTTAACAAGATTATCACCTGTCCCATCAATGACTATATTCTCAATCTTTTTATCAAGATTTGTGAAAGAACTACTTACGCCAGTAAAGGCATCCGCAACACTCGTATAGTCCTTTTCAGCTCCATTACCATTTTTATCAAAGACCTTAACTGTAAAAGTAGGAGCACTCCAGTTTCCATCTTTATAACCAGCACCACCGCCAAAATAGCCTGCAACTACATTGCTCATGGAATAAAGTTGAGAACCATTTATCGCATCAGTGGACGCTGCTGTAATNCACTCCAGTTTCCATCTTTATAACCAGCACCACCGCCAAAATAGCCTGCAACTACATTGCTCATGGAATAAAGTTGAGAACCATTTATCGCATCAGTGGACGCTGCTGTAATCGAACCAGCCTTAACACCTGTAAGAGTCCGAACTGCATTATCAACGTTTGCAATGCTTACCTTAGTTCCACTTACTTTTCCACCAATGCTAATAAGTCCTGTATCATCTTGCTTAACAAGACTATTACTTGCCACCTTAATATTTTCAATCTTTGCATCAAGATTCGTGAAAGAACTACTTACGCCAGTAAAGGCATCCGCAACATTCATATAGTCCTTTTCAGCTCCATCACCATTTTTATCAAAGACCTTAACTGTAAAAGTAGGAGCTATCCAGTTTCCTTTTCTATCGTATCCAGCACCACCGCCAAAAGAGATCGCAGTACTGATGCCTTGGGAAAAAAGCTGAGAACCATTGACTGCATCATACGAGACTGGCGAAACCCAACCATCAGCAACACCAGTAAGAGTCCTCAATCCATGAGAGCTATTTGCGATAGTTATTCTATTACCACCTACGTCCGCACCAATTGTAATAAGTCCTGATGCATCTTGCTTAACAAACTTATCATACGTGGATTCAGCGACATAATTCTGCAAACCATACAACGCAGAAGCAACATCTCTATATATTTTACCTCTAATTATATAGGTTGGCGCAATACTTTTACGTATATTTGTACCTCCGCCAAAATACTGTTCTACATTACCCCAAAGATCACAAGCAAAAACAGGAGAAGCATTTGATAAAAAAGCAGCTACTGACACTAATGAAAGCGTTTTTATAAAAGGTAATCGATAAGACGAGCAAGAATTTTTTAAATTACTCACTGCTAGTGTGTGTGGTGTGGTATATAATATTTTTTTCATAATAAATCCTCTAAGTAAAAAAAACATATTAAAAACATTAAAAAGACATATTCCGGTGCTACTAAGCTCTAGAGGTAGTTTTTTCTTGTTTTATAAAAGATTAGGGTTGTCATAATGCGGAAGAGGACTATCTAAGATATCAATGAGGTTGTAGTCCACCTTGATTGATAGTCCGATTAATAAGGTTTATTTTCCCCTTTTAGGGGGGATTTTCTTTCTGTAGCAGAGCCTTTAAATTTAAAGGCGAAGAAAGGTGAAAGAAGTGTAGAAAAAACATGTTTGCGCGCTATTATTAAGTGTTGTGTGTTTAAGAGGCAATAAAGGATGTTTATTGCGCAAGGGAGTTAAGTTGTTTGTTGAGTAATTTAGAGCGTTTTTTGTAGGGTTATTGTGCTTTTGTCGTGAAAATAAGCGAGATACCCATGAGTTTTATATTTGTATCTCTTAAAGCTTTTTGAGATCAGACGATTGTGATTTTGTAATTTTTCCATAACTTACCGCACCCCGCTTTGCGAGAAGATTTCTAGTTTATTTTAATTAATTTTTCGCACTCTATACAGATTATTAAAAAATAGCAAGGAAAAAATAATTTAATTATTTTTTTATATTTTTATATAATGCGTCTTTCTGATTCTTGAAATAATTCTAGAATTCATAGCCTCATTGTTTACACTTTAGGCTTTTATAAAAGTGCTGGTGCATCGTTATGCTTTAAATATCCCTGTTGTGATCAAAGTGAGTCTTACTTAATCATTCCCGCTGCTACATACAAAGAAAATAATAAAAATGGAAAAAATGAGATTTTTTATTTCTTTAAGCATACCCCCTAGTGGATATTCCTATTAATAAAATTATAAACTGTACAGTTTTAAAATATTGTGCGATTACGCGTGCTCTATTAATTTATATAAAAACATCACTCTGCATTTGTAATTTTTTTTGTTAAAATGCTTCACTGTAACTAAAATTAGTCCCACTAAGATTATTATTACAGAATACATTGTTATAAAACTTTACAAGTATACTACTCTATGAGTTTCTGTGTAAAATATCACTTCTTTATAAAATTTTTACCCTTGTCTGATGAAACAAGGGCGAATGCGTTTTTTATTATTAATGCAGTGTTAAGTTTACTCCTGCACTTAACCCCCTGTAACCTCTTGCACTCGTGACAGATATATTAGAGCGAATCTTTCCATCTTCTGACATATAAACGGTTCCAATAGCTCAAGCCAATCGACTACGCCATAAACCACTACCAAAACAAAGACTTAAAGACCAAAGGATATTAAAATAACTTAAATTCGATACTTCTAAACCAACAGAGGATGCCTGTCTTGCTTCTTTCTGAGCTGTCTTAATATCACATCTTAATGCTTCAAATTTTGTATCCGTGTAAGATTTTGCATCATTAACAACATTACTCATTGCATTATACTATGGATTCAGAAAAACATTTATCTATATATTTTTTCGCATCATTAAAAACTGTCTTAATCTGCTGCTCACTGTCATGTAATTGATCACCTTTTATGGCATTATACAATCCAATAATAATCTTATCAGCAGTAGAATTATGCAAAATAAAATACCCCCTATCTTGTCATAAAAAACAATGCTGCATTCATTAATAATATTATTACAATATATTAAAAATAAATATCGATTACTCAAATAATTCCTTTTGGAGATGATAAATGATTTTTTCATATAAAATTTCATAATAAAAAATATATTTTTACTCGAAATACGCCCTTATCTTCTATTGCTATTCATTTATGATGAAAATAACTTTCCTTCTCTTTAAATGGCACATGTAACGCATTTGATAAGAGAAGGAAAATTTATTTCGAATTTTCTATTGTTAATTCAGTGTTACCCTAAATCCAGCACCTACCCCCCAATGTCCCCCAGAACTCGTTGCAGATACGTTAGAGCGAAATCTTCCATTTTCAGACATATAACCAGCACCAAGAGCAAGTGCAGATTGACTGCGCCATACACCCGTACCAAATGAAAAACTTAATTTTCCCGGTGTATCGTCATAGCTTAAATTAGATACTGCTAGACCAATAGCAGCAGCTTGTCTTGCTTCTTTCCGAACATCCTGAATAGCATAATTCAACGTCTCAAACTTCATATCCGTATAGGATTTCGACTCGTTAACAGCATCATTGACAAGACCACTAACTTTCTCATCCGTATACTTATTGGCATCTTCAAGAACTATCTTCATC
>NZ_JBHINR010000052.1:0-1125 GCF_042195105.1 Bartonella sp. CL436QHHD
ATAAGCGTTGCTCCCGAAACCGCTTGGCGACAATCACTATGCCCGTTACAGCCGCTAAAACCATGATGCCTGCTAATGCCCTTTGCACAGGTCCATTGCCTGCTAACAAGCCACCAAAACCAGAACAAGACCCTATAATCGGGGCAAGCGCTTCTATTTTAAGAAGTCCGGTTGCCGTTTTCGTTTCTACCCTTTGATAATTTGAAGAAACATAGGACCCTTTTACCCATAATCCTGCTTCTGCTGCTCGACGGTTGGCTAAACCCGCAAGAGGCTTCCCACCCACCTTATTCCATTTCTGTAATTCAACAGGTACGGCTTCATAATCCCCTTGATTAAGNTACCCATAATCCTGCTTCTGCTGCTCGACGGTTGGCTAAACCCGCAAGAGGCTTCCCACCCACCTTATTCCATTTCTGTAATTCAACAGGTACGGCTTCATAATCCCCTTGATTAAGCTTCTTCAACAATGTGACTTGCGAAAAGCAGCTGTTCCTACATTATAGCAAAATGATACTAATGCCGCGAATTGGCAATCCGTTAACGAAACCGTAACCGATTCCTCTACCGTCTGCTCGAATTGCTTTAAGTCTTCACAAAGGATTTCTTCTGCTTTCTCTTGGCTAATACACATGCCTTTTTTGACAAGGGGGTGACCCGCATTGCTGGTGTGGCCATAACCAATCGTCCAGACACATGCCGTATCTCTATAATCCTCCACAAGACATTGATTTATAATGATAGTTCACTGTTTTGTATATTGAATGAGAGTCTCGAATATCGTAAGATTCTCTCATTTCAAATCTGTTTATCTTGAATCAATTAATATCACTTGCTTGCACATCACAAGCGGGATGAGTGTGTGGATAACAATGGCTCTCTCCCAAAACCTTTAAAATTTAGTTTTTTATCGCGTTGGTTACAATCAGATCTTTTGAATGTCATCGAGCAAGCAAAACAGCAACGTTATAACGACGCGGCATAAAAAAACTTGTCACGTAAGGACGGATAAGGCTTTCTCTGCTGAAGCAAGACTTAAGGTTCGCATTCAAGTTGTTCTGAATGTTTTTTACAATAAGGGCTATTTAAGCGTCTCTCAACACTTCGCTGAGGCATGACAGCACC
>NZ_JBHINR010000088.1:0-22580 GCF_042195105.1 Bartonella sp. CL436QHHD
ATAAGCGTTGCTCCCGAAACCGCTTGGCGACAATCACTATGCCCGTTACAGCCGCTAAAACCATGATGCCTGCTAATGCCCATTGCACCGGTCCATTGCCTGCTAACAAGCCACCAAAACCAGAACAAGACCCTATAATCGGGGCAAGTGCTTCTATTTTAAGAAGTCCGGTTGCCGTTTTCGTTTCTACCCTTTGATAATTTGAAGAAACATAAGACCCTTTTACCCATAATCCTGCTTCTGCTGCTCGACGGTTGGCTAAACCCGCAAGAGGCTTCCCACCCACCTTATTCCATTTCTGTAATTCAACAGGTACGGCTTCATAATCCCCTTGATTAAGCTTCTTCAATAATGTTGACTTGCGAAAAGCAGCTGTTCCTACATTATAGCAAAATGAGACCAATGCCGCGAATTGGCAATCCGTTAACGAAACCGTGACCGATTCCTCTACCGTCTTCTCAAATTGCTTTAAGTCTTCACAAAGGATTTCTTCTGCTTGCTCTTGGCTAATACACATGCCTTTTTTGACAAGGGGGTGACCCGCATTGCTGGTGTGACCATAACCAATCGTCCAGACACATGCCGTATCTCGATATGCCTGTAAACGTAAACCTTCCCATTGTTTGATAAGCTCTAATCCTTCTTTCGATATCTTTCTCATCTGACGCTCCATAAAAAAAGCCCCACAAAAGTGGGGCTGGATAAAATGATGTTCTAATCAATCTCGCACTAATTATAATAAAATGGGTCGCTACATCCACGGGCGCCTATTTTTTCATCTTCTACATAACGAGAATGCGCAAAATTCCGTACAAGATGATCATTGTTAGAGCCACCAGTCCAATCGCCTCCTCCCAACATAACATTTATGTCTACACGTAAACTGCTTCCTTGCTCCCCTGTATGCCATTTAGTCACTGGATAACAACCAGACAAATATTGCCAAACATAACCGCAACCATCCTCACAACCGATATGCGAAATCATCCGTCTATTGTTTGTATCAACGTGTCCTCCAGACGTCTTAAGAGAAGGCGCTTGATTGCCGACAATACTGGTTGCTTGATTACTTCCATACATGCTTGGCGAGAACTCATCACTCGTCAAAAATCTCTTATTAACAGACCAAAAATCAAAGGCATGATCTGCATAGCTACGATTGGTCGTAATCGGAACACCATATGCCGACTTTGCATTTACACCTGTCCCTGATTGAAGATAAATATCAACCCAAATATTATGCCACGGATTGTAAACCATTCCCTCTGGGTCACTACGTGGACGGTGATTTAAACACCAAACAGAATTAGGCAAAATATCCCCTGCTTGATAACCCGATAAGAGATGATCTTCAATCTCACCAACATCCGCACAAAGCGTATGAAATCCGCCAATCTTTTGAGAATTATCCTCTGTATAGCCATCAGGAGCCGTCGGATTTTGCGAAATTTCAAAGGATATCTCATTCGTCTGATCTTTTAGGACGATATATATATAATAATCCTTTCCTGCTTCAAAATCTTCGTCAAAAGTCATCCTTCCACGCCCTGGAGTGCGGTAAAAGATGGACCTATCCCCATTCTCACCGCCATGATAAAAGTGAAAGCACGCCCCTGCATTGATCACAAGACCTTTTCTATTGTGTGAATCGGCTTCCAGAATTCTGTCAGGTTGATTAAAACGCACATTCTCTAAAAAATTAGTAGAAAGAGAACCTACCTTACTTTGAAGTTCAGAAAGACTGTCACTGTTCCTCTGTGCCTTCTCTTGAACTTCTGTCAATGCACTCTTCGCTTCTTCCGCTAACACTTTTGCCTCAGAGGCGGCTGTATTCGCAGAATTTGTCGTTGCTGTCACCGTGTCTAATGAACTCTTGACCTCTCCAAGCCCTTGCTTCGTCGTATCAGCTTCTTCTTTTGCTTGCTCCGCAACACTCTTCGCTTCTTCTGCTGTCGACTTCGCAGTCTCGGCTACTTCCTTGGCTTCTTCTGATAAACTTTTTGCACTCAAAGCGGTTTGGCTTGCTTGATCACTCGTGGATTTTGCTTCATTGGCTATTGTTTCTAAGCCTTCTGCTTTAGATTTTGCATCGCTAGCCTCTCTTAGTGCTTGATCTACTTTCTCTGTTACACTCTCTGCTGCACTTTTCGCCGATTCCGCCAAACCCTTCGCTTCTGAAGCTGTTTGCGAGGCTTGTTCCACTCCTGTTTGCGCCGATTCGGCAACTATCTTAACAGTTGCAACAGATGCCTTGACTTCAGCACAAGCATTCTTGGATTGTTCTGAAAGAGCTTTTGCCTCTTCTGCCATTTGCTTGGCGGCATCTGATGCACTCTTGGATTCTTCTGCTAATCCCTTGGCTGTATCCGCTGTATCTTTTGCAAGATTAGCGGTTGTCGTAGCTGCTGTAACCGCTTCACCCGTTTTCGTCACCTCTGTAAGCGCTTGATCAGAAACCCTTTTCGATTCCTCTGCAACCTGTTGCGCACTATTTGCACGCGCCATGGATTTTTCAGACTCTTGCCTTGCATTAACAACCTGTTCTAATGGTGCAAAAGTTTCATACGAATACAAAGATGCCGTCCCTAAAATCTTAGGAACAACAACGCTATCTTGCGAAGTTCCTTCTCTGATTTCCTCTTGCGTTGCTATTGGTATCAGATACTCATGACTATGATCGGGTATTTTCATATGTTTTATTCCTCCATTAAACCTAAAATGAACACTCTTTCAAATCTTCAAACTCTTCTCTTAATGCCTCTAAGCGCTTCTCTAAATCTTTCACAGAACCATCAAGCTCCGTTTTCAAAGCTGCTTTCAGTAAATCAAAAACGCCATTAAGCGGCGCATGTACAAATACTTCCCCCGAATACAAAACGACCCGTACTTGAGACGGGTCGCTAATCTCTGATATCGCAAACGGTTTTAATGACATTTCAACTCCTCATGTCTTGATCCCATAAACTACACTCACATTAACGGGGCGCGTTTCAACCCCACCAACCCTCTCTGCCATAAGGTGATGTTCATGATGCGCTCTGTCATAGATGCCCTCTTTAATCGGCATCGAAAAACTTAAAAAGCTTTCAAAGGGGCTCCTGATAAACCAAGGTAAACGCGGCGGCTTATCTTTTTCTGTAAACCAAAAGGGAGTCTCTACCTGTGGACTTCCTGCTATTTGGTCAAATTCTTGATTACACCTTTCCAAGGCATCCCCACTCAAACCTACACACTCTTCGTCTATAGCTCTCTTTCGCCTTGTCACGGGCGCTTCAGAAGAAGAAATATCCCGTTTTTTTCGTGAAGAACGACCATCAGAAGAGGCGGGACCTATAAAATGTTCATGCCCTTTCAAAGAATAGCCTTGAAGACTTGCAAAAGAACGCCAAGGGTCTAAATTGCGTTCATTATCAAGTCCCCGTAAAAATAGCCCCCGAAAATCGGGAACATTAAACGTCGTAACGCCATCTCCTTCTCCCCACGTCGTCCCTATCGCACAAAATAAATCCCAATAGACAAGCCGCGGATAAGCCTTCCCATCACATGGCAACCAACCATCCGGCAAGCGCTCCATTGCAAACGGTCCTATCAGACCAGTGGGTAAGCGTTTTAAGGAAGAAACTTTGCCCCTTGTCGGGTTGAGAACTTGCCAACCGGTTATATCTTCATCATACACAAGCGTATAAAGACAGCCATCTTGTATCTCTCCTCCCGATAAGGCTAATAAACCGGTTTCTGTCGCCTTATAAACGGGCTTACCGGCTAAATTATTTAAAGCAATTGTTGTCGCCCCAACATTCTTGCCCTTCGCTTTAAAACAAACCGATATGCCATTCTTATACTCTAAAAATGCCGATTGGCTTAGAAGCCTTATCACGCTCGTCTTTTGGTTATTATCAACCGTCACAATCCCTTCAAGCACACCCCCCGTATCCGATAAATACTCACTTACCCGTTGCATCATAAAACGAGCGCTATTATTAACCGTGTTAGGGTGCTGTCCCTCTGACCAATTAATTAAAGCATCAGCACCACCATTCTCAGATGCCGTTAAAGACCAATCATAAATCGTGGACATCTGAACCTCACGTCTTGATTCCAAATACAACACTTATATTAATCGGGCGCGTCTCACTTATACCTGAACTTGCCAATGCAACATCACGCATATGAAGGTGGGAATGGGGAAAGGCGAGCTTATGGTGCACACGTATATCCTCTGCTCTCACGCCCAAACGTTCAGCAAGTTTCAACCTTTGCTGTTCATTCAACACATATCCCCAGATGATCGTCAAATCACCATACCAACTCTCTTCCTGATTTTCATCATTCAAAATCGTAAAGGATTGACCACTATGATCATGCTTTCTCATAGCGTCATTTTGTAAAGTGCCAAGATAACGAAAGCGGTCTATCTCGCGGTCATCATCAACACCTCGTAAAAAAACACCACGCAAATCTGGAACGTTAAACTTCGTCCAACTATCAGCGCCTCCCCATCTGATCCCTATCGCTTCATAAAGAGCAGGATAATCACTGCGCAAATAAGCCTTCCCATCACAGGGTAACCAGCCCTCTGGCAAAACTTGCATTCCAAAAATTCCTATCGTCCCTGTCGGATAAATGGGAATAACCGGTTCTTGTGATAAAGAGAGAGGCGTAGGATTTAAAACTTGCCAAGCATGATCCCTATAAACCAAGCTATAAATGCACCCCCTTTGAAGCTCGCCTCCAGATAATGCACGAATGCCTAATTCCGTCGCCTTATAAACAGGTTTAGCGGCTAAATCATTCAAGGCAATTGCGGTTTCCCCAACATTCTTACCCTTCGCTTTAAAACAAATTGATATCCCATTCTTATACTCTAAAAATTGCGATTGGCTTTGAAGTCTTATCAACGTCGTCTGCTGTTCAGCATCAACCGTAAAAGTGCTTTCAATCACACCACTCGTATCGGATAAATATTCACGCACACGCTGCATCATCACACGAGCACTATTATTCAGACTACTAGGACGTTGTCCTTTTGACCAATCTATTAAATCATCACAATAGGCATTCAAGGAGGCATTTAAAGACCAATCATAGATCGTCGACATCTTACACCTCATGTCTTAATCGCAAACAGAACACTCACATTAACTGGACGCGTCTCGCCTTCACCAGTGCTCTCCAAAACAACCTCTTGGTTCTCATCAAGAGTATAAGGACTTGCAACGTGACTCCTTAAATTCTCACGCTCTATACCCATAAAATTCGCGAGAGAACTCCCCCCAAACAAGCCTAGACGATAACCCAACACATCTGTCGTATTCCCATCCCAAAAATTTTCGTTGCTGGTAAAATGAGACATCGAAAGGCTCTGTCCTTGATGTTGGTGAGACTCGATTAAATCTGTTTGCACACTTGCAAAAGAACGCCCTTCATCAATATTGCGCCCTCCATCAAGCCCCCGTAAAAACATTCCTCGAAAATCGGGAACATTAAACGTCGTAACGCCATCCCCCTCTCCCCAAACCGTTCCTATCGTCTCAAATAAATCACGATAATCACGACGTAAATAAGCCTTCCCATCGCAAATTAACCAATCCTTTGGAATCCCACGCATTCCAAACGTTCCTATAAAACCCGTGGGATAAAGACTGCTTTCTTCTTCTAAAGGGATAGAGGTAGGATTAACAAGATGCCAATGATCTCCATTATAAAACAATGTATAAATGCACCCCTGTTGGATTTCCCCTCCCGATAATGCACTGATGCCTAATTCTGTTGCTTTATAAACCGGCTTGCCATCTAAAGCATTTAAGACAATCGTGGTCGCTCCAACATTCATGCCCGTCGCCATAAAGCGCAAAACGATACCATTCTTATACTCTAAAAACTGTGAAGTGCTTGCAAGTCTTATCACACTCGTTTGTTGGACATGATCATTTGTCACAATGCCTTCAAGCTCTCCACCCGTGTCTGACAAGTATTCCTTTACGCGCTGCATCATCACACGGGCGCTCGTATTCACACTGCTAGGATACTGTCCTTCGGACCAATCAATCAAATTATCAGAACGCGTATTATCCGCCGCTCTAAGCGACCAATCATAGATCGTTGACATCTCTCATAAATCCTAATTCCGGTAAAATGGTCCGTAAAACGCCCGCATGAATTGCGTCATCAAAGGATTATCATCTTCATCACTCTCTTCTTCTTCCGAAGCCTCTTCTTGTGATGCTAATAATGCCCTTAAAACCTCTAACAAGTTGTCTCTATTTCTAATGCCACCATGCGCTGTAGGACTTGCTCTATGAGGCTGCCCACCATACATCTGTAATACACGGTTGACAAAATCACTTGCACGCATAGCGTTATTTCCACCATTCAAGCCAACCGCATTGCTGCCAACAATTTGCGCCGCATTGGCATGGGGATTTTGCAAAAGCCGCGCGGCTCCTCCTGCACCTTGTTGATGGGCTAAATACAACTCCGCTTCACTAGGCGCTCTTCCCAAAAGGCGGCTTAAATGATTGCGATTATCAAGCGTCAACCGCCCCATGGCATCTGCCGCTTGCATGGGGTCAAAACGATCCTGCAAACCATATTGTTTGGCGGTGCTGTCTATAAATTGATACAACCCACCCGCCGAAGAACGGGGATTCCTTGCATTCGGATTGCCTCCACTTTCCACTTGCGCAACACGGTACAAATAGCTTTCTGGCAAACCATAACGCGCTGCTGCTTGCCGTATCGCTTGATTAACAGCAGGACTATAACGGGTCATAGCCTAATCTCCTCCCTTACTCAAATGCACTCAATAAATTCAACTCCTCCGTTGAGGCTTTTCCCCCACCTCCAAACAAAGCAGCAGAAAGCTTTTTGAACCATTCTTTTGTCGCATATCCCTTATGATGCGCGTTTACCATGCGTTGAATGAGAGCTACAATTTGATCATTCTTAATCTGTGTCCCCCCTGTTAACAATTTGACAACATCCTTTTCAATCCGTTGACGCTCTCTAAACGCCGCCTCTTTGAAAGGAATCCAAGCTGCCTTCCCAGCAGCTTTTGCTAATTGTACAGCTGCATCATGTTTACCCGTTGGCATACTGACATTATGCGTAAAAGAGATCTTTTCATTCGCTACACGATTGGGTATTCTGTTATAAAAATCTGCATAATTAGCTTCTCTATCGACAACCTTCTTAACAGCAGAAGCTTTATCTGCTCCATAAGTCTTCGCAAATCGTTCATATAGATCATTTGTACCAAAAATCTCCTTTGCCTTGGACACTTCATCTTTTGTTTGACCCATGCCTTGTAAAAGTTTTGCTCTTGATCCCTTTTTAAAGTATTCTTGTTGTCCCTCTGGTAATTCATCAAAAATTTTACTGAATTTATCCTTATTAACCGACTTTCTAAGGACTTTTTCTCCTTCGCCCATAGCATCTACATCTGAACTATATTGATGATATAATGCCCGTCCCTTCTTATATTCAGACGATATATCATCCATAAGCTCTAATAATTTTTTCTTGATACCAACTAAACTGCGAACTTGGCTATTATCTCCTTGTCTCTTTTCGGTCCTTATCATTAAATCGACAACCTCTTTAGTCTTATGAAGAGCCCCCATGTTTGGTTTCTCCTTAAGGAGACTAAATTTTTGAGAAGAAAACGGACTAACGTTGTTGCCATCCGTAATAAACCGCTTTAGTCCTTCATCATAAGCTTGTTTGAAGTATGGACGCTTCATTAAATCATTAAGAGCCCCATAATATTTTTCTCCTATCGGCGTTTTCTTGGCTATTTCGTAAAGAGTATGTGATTCTGCTTCTCTACTCGCGATAAGATCATCTTTTAAACCTGTGACATTTTGACGAGGAACAAAGTGTTCATCAGCAGCTTGATGAATACGCTCCCCTCCTCCCAGCGCTCTCTGCCCAGCTCTTTTAGTCAAATCAAGATAAGCTCCTTGATTTCTTTTCGCGATATCAAAAACAAGATCCTGTAAAAAAGGACTATGATCAGCTACGTAATCGGTAGGAACTGCATTCTTAAAAGAGTTTCCTAGCTCTTCAGAAGCCTCCTTACCTAAATGTTTACTGATTGCTCTTAACGTGTCTGTTGCAACACCTTCCTTATGAGAAGGAGAAAAAAGTCTTCGTATTCCGCTTACCGGATAACCAGCCAAATGACCTAAAGCACTTCCAACCAATGCCCCGCCCGCTCCTAAACCTGCACCAGATAACGTACTTGTAAGTGTATTACCAAGCCCTTCGCCTTCTCCTGCGCCATGTAATGCACCAGATGCCGCTCCTACTTTAAGCAAATGAGGTAATGTTGTTTTGTTCGTGATGCCTAAAAATGGACTTGCAAATCGACTTGGGGGTAACTGACCTGCTTTCAAAAAGGCTTGACCTAATTTTGACCCCGCCACATTCCTTGCAAGTGTAGGCGCTACAAAGCGTGCTCCTGAGGCTAACAATCCTCCTCCTAAAGTCGCAAGGGAAGGAATTGCCGACCCTAAAGCATTTCCAGCAAAAGAAGTCCAATAATGTTGATCACTCATCCTACGATAATAATCACGTATTCTATTAGCTTCTTTCTCATATTTTTCTATGGTTTTCTTATCTCCAGTCCAATAGTTGTAAAGCCCCTTCGCAAAAGCCTTTATTGCCAACTCATCATCAGAATCACGTCCTGCCGCTGTGATCCCCGCAATCTCATCATCTAAATTAAAACTCAAACCATGCTTTAAAGAATTCCAAAAGGCTTCACTTTCACTTATTTCGGGATGTTCTGCTTCTTCCTCATAAGAATGGTTGTTATAGTCTGATATGTGTCCAATAATAGGATATTGATCATCATTCCAAATCTGACTATTTGAAGAGCGTTTATTATAATCTGTTATATGTCCAATAATAGGATACTGATCATCATTCCAAACCTGACGTTTTCCAACGTTATCATTCTTATGATTAAGCATTTTAGTATCTCTTTATTCTAATATTACCATCTGCATCTTGAATTTTTGTTCCTATCTCAAATTTAGCGCTCTCTTTGGGACTGGATACCTTCACAAACTCCATAACGCCTTTTTTCTGAGTATTATATTTATCAGAGATTTCTTGAGGGGTTATCTTCCCCGTCATCCAATCATGCAAATCAGTTTTCTGAAGCTTATTTAAAGCATTAAATGTTATTTCAAGATTTTCTAAAGTTTTCAGTAGCCCTTTTGTATTACGCGCAGAATCTAAAGAACCAAAGGTTGCTACCATCGTCCGACTTTCGTAATCTGATATAGGACCAACACTAAGACTTCCTCTAGGATCCATCGATTTTAAGCTCTCAAATACCGCCTTTAAAGCACCACCCTTAATCGTATCAAATAATTTTTCTAATTCATTCGCAGGAGTTCCTCCAATTCCACGCGTAGCCCACGCCTTAAACCCGTTAATCTTATGTTTGCGAATGAGTGCAATCGAATCACGAATAGCATCTATCCCAGCGTTCATCTGATGTTTTGTGGCAATAATATTTTTTTGCTTTTTACCCTCCCACTCTTTCTGTGCTTGTAGCTTCTGATTATACTCAAGTTCTTGTGGAGACCCCTTTACCGGTCTCATTTCGCGTTCACCAGTCTCTGGATTGGTATACCATTGAAACCCCTGACTTAACTTAGGAGTATCACCACCTGTTAGCATCGCACTAAGCATTTGAGGATTCCTTGCCATGACAGCAGCTTCTTCTTCGCTGTAGCCTTTGGACTTTAGATACTCGACAGTCTGGTTAACCTGCCCTCTTTCCTTATCTCCTTCATTAAGATGCTTCACACCACTTGCAAGCGCATCCCATCCAGAACCATCTGTGGGTGCTGCCGCCATACCTGCAAAAAGATCTTTGAGCTTCTGATACGCATCTGATTGAAAAAACTTATAAGTATTGGACTGTAAAAATTTCTCTGCATCTGTTGGTTCAGAAGGCGGTGTTGGGGAAGCGGGTGCTAATGGTTGCGTTTGTTCATTAACATGAGGTTTTAGTTCTTGTGGAGTACTCTCTAGTGCATTTGGCATGGGTGGATGTTGATCAAATCCAAGAGGCATTTCCGCTCTAGGAGCCGTATAGGGCATAAATGGTCCATATGGATTCAGACTATTCTGTAAATAGGGGTTGGATGGGGCTTGTGCTTTCTCTGGTGTCATCATACTTTCAATGCCTGACATTCCAGTCATAAATAGAGAGGTTTTGGGGTACTTTGTTATGAAATTCCCCACGGGGTTCTTTGTTATTAATTGTCCCAATCTATTCGCCCCTGTAACCGCTTTAGGAGCAAGATACCTAAAAACATGAGGCGCAGCTCTCGCAGCCATCAAACCTGCAAAAGATAATGGAAATAATATTGGAAATGCCATCACACTCTCCTACAAAACTATTCTTTAATTATTCTCCAGAGCTTTCTTTTGATTCATGTAATTTAAAAAAAACTTGGATGCTCCTCCTGCCAACGCTGCTCCCATTGGACCACCTGCCATATAACCAAAAGCCATCGGTGCTGCTTGAAGTGCTAAAGAACCTATAGTTCCTACATTTTTCCACGGATTATTGCCCTCTATCTTAGAGATTGTATGATTATTCGTCGTCGTGCCGTAATTCCTTGCAAAGCCATGACCGGCGTTCATAAGCATATTCAACCTATTCCAGCCGCTATTGTCTTGTTCCAGCCAACGTTCACGATTGGCATCAACAATTCTCTGATTGTAATTATCAAGCACACCTCCCCCCTGTATGGCATTGGAATAGGCATTGCCATAACCCTGTAAGAAGTTATTTGATGCTCCCAACTGATTTTGATTGGCTTGGTCTATCATGGCATTGGCTTGCATCATGCGATCCGCATCACGATTAAATTGCTCTAACATAGCACGAGCGTATATAGAATCTCTTCCTTTCCGCACTTCCTCTCTGTGATCAGGAGTTGCATAACGACCAATCCCTGAGAAATATCTGTTAATTTGAGTGTCTGAGTCATCTAACGCTTCTTGAAGTGCTCGTTTGAAATACGAATTTTCTCCCATCATACCACCAGAAGCCATATGTCTAAGATTCATGGCTGCCGACGTTGGATTATAGATTGTATTCATCAAAGAGCGATTTTGATAATGATGAGGGATACTCCCAAGACCACCTATGGCTTGGGTGGTTTGAGCACTTAACGGCGCAACACGAGGTCCTCCATACACATTACCCCCAATCCCTGTGTCATACATGTTATACGCATCTGCACCACCACGCTTAAATACATTCTGCATCCAAGAGGGAGGAGCGCTTGTCTGCACCTGCTTTTGTTCTGTTGTTGTCGGTGTCTTGCTCCCCATGTTACAATTCCTTCCTGTAATAAAGCATATCTATGCTGTAACCTTGCTTGTCCAATGCACGTTTCCAACCCAAACGACCCAAGATCTCCATTTCAGAAGCCCCATTCTCACGCGCCCAATCCTCTACAACTTGCAAATTGTCAACCAAATCAAGAACACCCTTGCCACTACATTCACAAATCAGAGCGCGTTTCTTTCCTAAAACTGTCTGTTGTATCTGGGTCGTGACGACCGCTAAAAAGCGCTCTTCATCATCCAAAACAAGCCATAACTGTTTCTCGCCCATGCAAATCGCTTCAATGAGTTCTTGCAACGTAATTTCATGTTTGAAACGCTCTACATACTCTCTAAAAGATGCAATGATTTCTTCAAGATAAGGGGCTATACGCTCCATATCCCAAGACGTGGTCAAAAAGACTTTTGCCATTACCCTCTGCCTAAAGGACGTAAATCCACATTAAATCCCGTAATATGGTTCCAATGAATGCCTTCAGGAATGCGCAATTTAAAGCGGTGATAACGATTGCGCGAACGCCCATGATAAGCGCCCGTGACATACGAACACACCCTCTCCTTATGCCATGTGATTGGTGTCTGATTATTGCGAAGCCGACGCTCTCCAATGCTTAAAAGACCTTCCGTCGTATCAACTTCGGCAAACATCTTCGTAATAAAGTTAAAACTTCCATCCGGTGCCCCCATCTCTTGTGAAACAACCGTTGCCTCCATCGGGGCTCCTGTAAACATAACAAGCCGATTGTTTTCATCAAAAGCACCAAGCATTGGAGCGCCACTTTGCCAACGGGGGCTGTCTAAAGAAGCCGGCAATGCCTCAAGATTGATCGAAATCTCATCTAACTGTTCTAAAGTATAACCTGTTGTAAACACTGGAAAGAACGTGAAAAGCTCTCCCTGTAGTGTCGACCATTTCTGCAAGCCCCAATCATAAACAAAGGTCGTTTGCTCGTTATTGTAACTTTTTAAGGACCAGTAAACGCGATTATGGACAGGGTCTATCACCGCTTGCATCTCATCAAGAGCAAGCTTATCAAAGGTCGAAAACACCGTTCGGTCGACCTTTTCAAAGCCTATCGATAAAAGTTGACCATCCAAACTCATTTGATAAAAGCCGCCATCACCAGCAAAAAAGGCATCACTACCACGACAGGCTATAGATGCTGCACTTCTTGCTCCACGCTTGTCTTGTAGCTTTTGAAAAATGAACGGAACCTTAGACCCTAACGTAAAAGAACCGGCATAAACAGCAGAACGTAGAAAAACGATTGGATTGCTCGATTCTGTTGCACCCTGCACATGTTCACCATCATTAAAGTTATGATAATAACAATCTTTAACACCAACCGTCCAATGGGTCGCATCATTGAGACCTGACCAATGGATACGATTAGGATTATCTGTCAATTGCATCAAACAAACAAAATCGCCCCAAACTTTCACCAAACCTGCTTTGGGGGGATTGCCTCCTAAATCTTCAAATCGTTGGGAATTGCGAACCTTGAAAACTTGCGGTTTATCATTTTTATTCACCGCAATGACAGCATCACCGAACAACGCAAACGACCATTTGTTCTCATCATTTGCCTGATACGTCACACCATTTTGACTGATGTCCTGCCAACCACGCGTTTGGCTATCATAAGCATAAAGCTTTTTAGCTCCTCCTACGATTATCTTAACACCATTACCGCTTCTAAAGGCGATTGAACCCAAAGGTTTTTCTTCCAAAGGATTAGAAACAACCATTGCACTAGGCATGGGTATGTAACCGCCATCTGCTGGTAAAACATTCACAAGGCTATCCGTAAAACTGCCGTTGACAACCGCAACATCTGGTCTGTAATCGGCTACTGGAAAATAAACCATCTTAAAAATCCGTTGGTATTATTCTGGTCACGTTATGACGTTGAGACGTCTCTGCACGCAATTCATGCAACTGTTCGTTAAAGTCATTGTAAGCTGCCGTTGCACAATCGGGGTCTTTCAAGATATTCTTGTAAAGTTCGTATTTTGCACGCGCCTTAATCAAATCAAACGCGTGCACAAACCATGGGTGCTCCTCATCGACACTATCTATCTCTGATAAACGCAATGGAGAGAGAATTAGTTGAATCTGATAGGCTCTATCCGGCGTGGGATAAAGATGTAATTTCCTATCAAAATAACTGTAACAAACCGGCGTTCCTTGCTGCTCTGATGATAACAAAGGCTCTAAAGAAACATGGTCCTTACACTCCAATGCAAACTTATGATGTTGATCAGAGCTTAGATAAACGTTTTTTATTTTAACAGCTGTTTCAATAGGGCGGGTAGTGCTTGCATCATAAACACCTTGTCCCGCCCGTGTCTCAAACACCACATCACGGCTTTCGTTAAAGTAAAAAGTCTCTCGTTCACAAAAACGAATGGCTGCAAAAATGCTTTCTTGGATTTGTTGAACATACTCATCGGCTATGTCATCAATCTCATCTTGAATAACCGACACTAAGTGCGAAAGTGTTCTCTTATGACGATAAACATCTCGCTTTACAGGTATCGGTCCTCCGGTCTTAACCCGAATATAATGACGTGTCATCAAAATACCTCTCAGTGATTAGTCACGAATTCAACGACTATACTTGCTTGCCCAGCTTGTACTGTTTTGTCCGCTTTGGCATAGAGAGTAAGTTCTTCATCATAAGGGATAAACTCCTTCTGATTGGTAGGCTTAACCTCTTTTACTGCCTGTTGTTTGATTTCTGCTTCACCAAACTCATTGCCGCCAGCAGTGCTGCCTATTTTTACCTTCGTGTCCGAAAATGCTGTCTTGACATACACTTTAATCGAAGTGATCAAAGCACCACGAGGTAGCGTGCCTATTCTCATAGCGTTTTCTTTATCTTCATAGCTAAAATTAAGCCGCAAAAAGCTTACCTGCTGCGTATGAAGATTTCTCCCTTGCAAGGGCTGTGGTAAATAATCTGCCATGTCTTATCCCCTCAATGATTTGTCACGAATTGCACAACCACAATACATTCACCAGCCGCAGTTGTTTTATCCCGTGTTGCATAAAGGGTCATCTCCTTATCATCTGCAACAAAAGACTTTTGATCTGTTGGCGTAAAATCTTGCGTGCCTTGGGCTTTGATGTCTTTTTCACTGAACTCATTGCCGCCATAGGTGCTGCCTATCTTTAATTTTGCTTCAGAAAACGCGGTCTTGACAAAAGCCTTCATCGAAGTGATCAAAGCGCCACGAGGCAAAATTCCGATTTTTTCCGTAAGATGCTTATCTTTATGCGAGATATTCAAACGTAAGAAACTCACCTGTTGGGTGTGAAGATTTCTTCCCTGTAATGGAGGTGGTAATTGATCTGCCATGTCTTGTTTCCTCCCTATGATTAATTATCAGGTTCACCACTGTAGGTGGGGATAACAATCGTTCCAAAATCTTGCGCTGCTTGAGAGCTATTTGGAAATTTGAAACGGGTTTTCTTCATTCCAATCAGTGTTTTCGCAGACAAACCATAGTAACGTTGATAGTCGAAATGCTCTTCCACCAATTTATAGCGATTGACATTGCGATTATTTCCAAAAGCCATAACGATACTTTGTGCTCCAAGAAAAACAGCACGACGCACACTTTTTTTCGCTGTATGATCGGTAGATTTTACCCCATGGGTGACATGTTCAGATTCACGTAAAATCACACCATTATACATGCCTAAAGAACCATCAAAGATTGGGTTTTGCGCACGAGAGCCTGTGTAAGCAGCTTTCTGAATATCAAGCCACTGACCAGTCTCTGTATTGGTACGCAATTGCATCACTTGTGTTGGATGCAAATAGAGAACATAAACACTCTCCCCATTCACACGTACTGGTCGAATTTTGGGATTAGCAAGTTTCGCCATTTTTACAGCTTCGTCAATAAGCTTCAAACTAAAGCTGTGTTTTGGCGCTTCACTTAGCTCTTCATCCTTGGTTTTACCATCTGGACGGATAATTCGCTTACTACTTGGTGCCAGAGGTTCATTAAATCCATAATGCACATTCTCGATATCTATCATCCGATCTTCAAAAGAGATTGTCCTTGCTGTATATCCGCAAGCTTGAATGAAAAACATCAAGCTTAAGCGATCTGCATACCAATCAACTAAGCCATCTTTTGCTTCGTCACGCAAATCAAACGTTGTACGTTGTTGCGCTATACTACCTTCATTTTCTACACGAACTGCATGCGAAAGCTCGTCAATATATAGTCTGTCATGAAGGAATTGTAATGCCTCTTCATTCCCCTCAAGCGTCTGTCCTGAGGTAACACCCCGTCCCAAAAGCTGTGTACGTAAGCTAAATGTAACACAATCCCCTCTGCCCTTCTGTGTTTCAGTTTTAAGTTGAATAATGCTGTTTGAACCCCTGCCTATAAGAGGGGCAATAGGTATCGCCTTTGAAACTTCTGTATTTAATAATTTTGACCACGTGCTTATCGCATGAGGATCATCTGCTCTAACTGTTGTTAATGCCATTGATTTTACCTTTCTTTGCTGTAAAAAAAAACCGGCTTAAAAGCCGGACCATAACCCTGCATAAAACAGGCTAATTTCTATAAAAATGCACTCTTAATACCCGTTACCAGCACCATGCAATTGCCGAAAAATTGCTTTATTTTTCGGATTTGATATCCAAGCGTCAAATTCTTCTTCTGACATCCTATCAATGCTTGCTAAAGTGATTGGTCCAACACTGCCCCCTCCACCAGATGCCGTTAAGGTTCTCGCAGAATTCTGCCGGCTTTGAAGCGCAGCAACTTGATTATTCGCTTGTAATGCTTGGTTCTGATAGCCAAGATTTTGCGCTATTCTATAAATCTCTTCTGCCGGATTGAGATCTCTTTGTGCACAAGTCGCTACAAGAGCATGCAATTGATCTCTTATAATCGCATCTATTGTGTTTTGTTGTCCATACTCAGGATAAAGTGATGACCAAGAACTCAATTCCTTTGCGCGTGCCTCATAAAGAAAATTTGCCGCGGCATCAAAATCACTGGATTTATTTTGAAACGACTTAACAGAATTATTAAAAAATTCACCAAGACGTATATCATGCTGCTGCTGTTCCTCAGCTTGTCTTAGCGCTTCTTTCTGTTCCCTAATATACGCATCTTGCTTTTGAATCTTATCTAGCATCCACGCCACTAAACGAACAGGGTCCTCACGTAGGTCTGGGGGTGCATTTTCACCTTCAACCATTGGCGTCTGGGATTGGGGTTCATAAAGCTTGACAAGCGCTTCACGAGCTTGTTTAGCTTGTTGCTCCATACGCTGCTGTTCTAAATTAGGAACAATCTCTGAAGGCTTTTCAACGGACTGCACAACCGGCTCTGGAGAGGTGACATCATCATTATCAATCGTTTCACCATCATAAGTGCCGGCATCAAAAGAGCTCTCATCATCAAAGACCGGTGCTCCAACTCTGTAATCTTCATTCATAGCTTCATTCATTTCTGCATTCATTCTTTCACCTTTCTCAACTATGCATACCTCTGTGTAATGCTATTCGCTCTCGCATAATCTGATTGTGTGCCTGATCATTGAGAAGCTTCTGCCGTTCAATCTCATAGCGTTGCTTCATCAGTTCTGCGTCTGTTTTTGCTCTCTCTTGATGCACAAAAAGATCAATCTGCTTTTGTTGCAAATCCATCTGATGCATCTGTGCTTTCGTCTCTAAGTCTTGTTGCTTTTCCTGCAACTTCATTTCCTGCTCGGGGTCCATCTGCTGTTGTTGTGCCATTTGTTGCTGTTGGAACTTCTCACTGACGCGATTAAGCAATGACGCAGGCAATGGAGAATAACGAAGTAGATCAAGCATAATATCCGGCGTAATCGCATTTTGAAGCAATGGGAGCAGCTGTGTGATGATACCGAAGGTGCGCTCTTTCTCATTCGGGCTGGTTGGCGCATCATCAACAACAATGTCATACTCGACACTCGTTACTTCTTCACGCGTCAATGGAATATATTGCGCATTCTCCTCACCAGATATCCGTACCAAACGACCATCGGACAAGTAATTCTGTATCAAGTGCAAAATAATCTTACCTTGCCGCTTGCGGTACAAACGTAAACCATCAAACAGACAAGCAAGCAGATTTAAACTGGATTGGCGTCGTTGTGCCTCCAAAATACCCGCTTGTGTCACTTCTCTTGTGCCAATGAATTCGGGCGATAAACCCGTCACCTGATTAATTGCTTCCTTAGCTTCATTAAACAGTTGGAAAAAGCCTTGTGGAAACTGTGCTACAGGCTTTGGTTGTATTTTACCACCTGCCAATGCGTTAGGTTTAACCCATGTAATACTGTCTGATCGGCTTAAACTTTTTGCTGCTTCTCTCTCATCCTTAAATGCACCACTCTCTGCCATTATCCCGCCTTTGGATTGGCTATTAAGGATATACATAACTTGACTAAAGTACTTATTCGCCCACCGTTGTGGGTCTTTTGTAGGACGCACAACCCCATAAAATTGCCGTTCTATCTTGTCAAAATACCCCGTTATACACTCCCAACCCAATTGACCCGCTGGAACCAAAGGTTGATCGGGGGATTCAAGCAATTTTCTCCCTAAAAAAGCACGTCTTACAACCTTTTTATTGAAAGCTGCCCCTTGGATATCGGGCATCATGCACTGGAGCTGCTTAAATTCTTCCTCGCTATAATCACGAAGTTCTCCAGTGCTTAAATCGGGCGCTTTGTAATACCTCTCGCTTTCAAACCAACGGCATTCAACAAGCGTGACCATCCGACGACCGTTTTCAACATCAATGCCCTTCTCATCATTATAAGCTTCAAGATCATTATGATGAATGCCCTCATAAGCAACCCCATCACGCGCCCAATCCGCACTCAGCTCCGTCCAATGAGATTTTGGAAACATCTGCTTAGCTACTTCCAAGGGCTTGCGATCTACATACCACATGCGTTGTGCATCGGTTAAATTCGGTTGCACTGCCGCGCTATCCCAAACCATCTTTAACGGGTCTAAACGCGTAATGACCGGTTCACCATCAAAGCTATTTTCATAATCAAGGCGGGTATCAGTCCACCCCATGCCGCAGATAACGGCATCTTGGAAAGCATCACTATCAGCGTATTCTGCATGCGCCATGTCCCGAAACCATTCTGCCGCACCAGTAAGCAATTCACTAGGCAATGCCTTCCCTACTTGACGGGGAATAAACTGCACTTCTCGCTTATTGTTGCGTTCTGACCCCACAACAGCATTCACAAGCGGAGCAATACGATTAAAAGTCATAACGGGGCGGCGTTGCTCTTTTAACGCCGCTAAATCAGCCTCATTCCACTGATCACCATTGTAAAAACGAAAATCTTCCCGCGCATGTTCACGCCATTTATTCACATGCTCCACATCTTCTTTGTACCAACTCACAAGCTTGCGAAACAAACCATCATGAGACAGAGCTGATACGGTGCTGTCTTTCTCTAAATGCTCTTCATCATACATCATTCTGCCATCCATGACGTGCTTTCATAAGTTTCTCTACCGCTATAAGCTGGTCGCTTTTGTATCGTCGGAGGTTCTTCATAAGCCACGCACATCAATCCAAAGGCATCTGCCCCGTGGCTCGACCAATCATGCTCTGCTCCCAAACCAATATTGCGCTTCTCATCCCATTTCTCATGATACCAATTCAGTGCTTTACGCCCTGCTACGGTCGTCTCTTCATTGAACCAAACTGAAGGTAAAATACGCCGCACCGCCTCTATACGCATCTTAACCGCCCCTGCTCCCTGATTGGGAACAACCTGTGTTTCAAAGCCCGCATCATTTAAAGCGCTCTCAAAACTCACATTGTGCACACGGTCTCTGGTCGCACCGTCATGAGGCAAAACCATCAATGCCTTCTCATAACCATTTTGACGCAACCAACCGATATGCTCTGATAACGGTTGTCCCTGTGCTTCGTAATAATCAAGCACTCTGATCTCTCTACCAACAAATTGCGCTATCCATATCGCCGTGGCATCTGCCTTAGCACCCGTGCCCCCAATATCCCAAAAGGCGCGTATCTGCATTAAAGGGTCACGAGCAACGCGCCCTATCCGCCCCTCCTGCTCGGCTGCCAACATTTCCTTTTGATAATAAGCGCCTTGAACCGCTGTAAGATAAGCCCCTTCCCAGATATGCTTATAGGTCTCTGGACGGTTTCTCAGATCATCAAGTCGTGCTTCATTCAAGATCTTGGGAAACTTCGGATTGTCTGACCAGTTAATCTCAACACGTTTGATTGCCTCATTGTCTGAAAAGCGAAACCGCTTCTCAACGGGGGCATTCTCTCGCAACGGGTTCCATGTCACCCATAATTCTGCATTCCAATCTTTTCCTTCTTCTCGCAAAGTCGGTATAAGCGTCTGCCAAGCCGTCTCTGTAACGGGCTCTGCCTCATCAACCCAACAAAGCAAAATCCGCCCCATAGACTTGATACTGGCTATATTGCGGTCCAGACCAGAAAACTGAAAGGCTATACGACCATCTATCGACTTAATCGACGACTCCCCAACCTTGTAATAGTCCTTTAAAAAGTCGTGCGCTTCAATGACGCGTTTAATCTCCTCCAATGAACTTTCTGCCAAAGAATTCTGAAACTGACGTGCACAAAGTATAGTGCCCGATATCCCTTGCATACCAAATTGATAGCCTTTTAAAGCAGCCATCAAGGCAAATGATCTTGTCTTTCCAGACCCTCGTCCACCCCAAGCAGCACGCACCAAAGCCTTATCTGTAAAAATCGGTATAAGCTTTGGAACAATATTAATCTGTCGTGTCGTCATTGACCAAAGGCGCGATTTCTACACGCGTTATCACCTTAATGGCTCCCCCATCTTCACCTGTTACCTGTAAAGGCAACACCTTACCAAGCAACGCTAAATAAGCAGCGGGGCATTCCATAGCCTGCTTTTCCAAATAAGAGATCAAACCATCCTTGCCAATTTTATTCCCAGCATTCTCAGCAGCCTTAACCACTGCTTCTTTTAAAATGCGCGTCATCTTATTCGGAACGCCTTTGACACGCCCTTGACCTGCCTTTGGGGGTATACGCTTTTTAATGGGTTGTGGAGCCTGCTGTGTATTTTCTGATGTCATAAAATACGCCCTCCAGATAATAAAAAACCCCGCATTTGCGGGGACTCCAAACTGCACTATCCCTCGTTTAGATACAATACGACCACGTACAGTGCTGTCATTAAATACGATTTGCTACACTTTGTCAACATAAAAATAACACATATTGATACATTTGAAAAGAATCGGTTAAACAGCACTTATGAATAATTAAGGGTTCAAAATGATGAAATCATTATCCATAACACGCATCATAACATTTATAGCTTTCTTTTCTATATCAGCGCTACCTGCATCAGCGTCATTTGGATTTATAGACAAATTGACGCGTATGTTTACAAGTGTAGATACTATAGAGAAGTATAATCAACTTTACAATAAATACGTAAGTGAATCATATATTGGCTCTATGCATTCTGAAAAGGTACGCAAAGCAGAAGAACTTTCACTCAGAAATGGCGGAGAATATTCATTTTTTAACAAGGAAGATATATTGTATCGTCACATATCAGTTGTTGGTTGTGCATCCCTTATGAGTTTATTGCGGGGTGATTATAATAAGGAGATGTCGCAAATGGATCTACCCAATGTAATAAAGCGTTTACGCGATGAATATGATTGGAGTGAAAGCGATTTTATGTGGGCATACGACGTGGTCAATGATAACGAGGATCCAATGATTTATTATGCAAAAAAATTTATGACGGCTATAGATAAGCGTTACGATTTCAGAAAAGAACAAGTAGATAACATAGTATCTCACGTGAAAACAAATGATCATAAATGGTTAAAGGAACTCAGTGAACATTGCGGAAACTTACGAACGATATACTATATAATGCAACCGTAATAGAGCTTGTCATTTACGATCAAAATGTTTCTGAAGCACATTAAGAGCAACGCGCAGTGAATTCACAAGGTGGGGTAGCATTTGATCTTCTATAACGAGGCACTGTAGCGCTGCATAAAGGTTATATTGTCTATAGAGGCATTGGGCTTCTTTTAGTGCCTCTTGCGTGTTTATAAACTGCTCTGTTGCAAATTCTACCCATTTATCTCTTGCCTTATCATCAGATGATGATGGCATTTCGTCATAAATTGCATTAGGCAAGCCTTTTGCACAAAGGTAATTATTCCTTATCTGTAAATACTGTTGCGCGGCGTCATATTGCTCTTGTGTAAGCACGCCTTGTAAACAAAGCCGCCCTATATAAGACCCAGAAAGTGGATTTTTTGCCTCTTGTAGCGTTAAACCGAAGCGTTTTGCACGCATTTCTATTGCCAATTTATCAACGGCTTCACGCAGTGCTTTTGCACGTGATATACGTCCGTTTGGTTCTCTTACCTGCCCTGCTATTTTAGGGCGTCCCCTTTTTTTATTTTTTTTCATAACACCGCCTTTTATTTAAAAAGGAACACTGTCATTCATAACGGTATGGGGCGTATCAAGAGGTCTGTAAATGCTTCTGTCATAAGCAGATGACTGATCTTGATTATCATCATTTTTGCCATCTAAAAGCTTTAACTCGCCTTTGTACTGAGGCAATATGACTTCTGTTACATAGCGATCAATACCGTTTTTATCTTGCCATTTACGGGTTTGTAGTCGCCCCTCGATATAAACTTTGCTTCCTTTATTCAGATACTGGAGAGCTATTTTTGCAAGATGTGGATTAAACACCACAATGGAATGCCATTCGGTTTTGTCTATTCTTTTATTGGTTGCCTTGTCTGTATAGCTCTCAGACGTTGCCATTCGAAAATTGACCACCTCGATGCCAGATGACATTGTTTTGCTTTCTGGATTGGCACCTAAATGACCAATTAAAATCACTTTATTAAGCATGTTTGTAAGTCCCATTAAATGATGTAAAGATCATAACATGTTTTATGTGTTTTTACAATGTTTTCAGTTAGCTAATAACAATTATTTAATGTTTTACATTATATGCTAAATCACTAAAGCGTGTAAAATCGGATTGAAATGCAAGGGGAACGATTCCTGTCGGACCATGGCGTTGTTTTGCTATAATAACCTCGGCTTTACCCTTGGCTTGCTCCATTGCATCTTGCCAT
>NZ_JBHINR010000089.1:0-3237 GCF_042195105.1 Bartonella sp. CL436QHHD
TTCTCCTAACATTTGTCGAATATCACGCATAATATGCGCATGTTGCTTACCGCATAACTCTGCAATTTCACGACTAGACATCGTTTGAACTGTTGTGTTTTGAAAATTTCTTTCAGATGTTGTGATAAAATTATGCATGCTTCACTCCGTTCGTTGTGACAACATTGTCATTGTGCTTAATTTGCTGTCTTAGATGTCTTAAGAAATCTTCTAATGTTTCAGGATTTGAATAATCGATTTTTGAATTTGCTTTTTTTTCGCATTTCAGAAAATATTCACGCACTTGTTTACCTTTGAGACCAGGTTCACAAATGGCAATGTGTTTTGCTGTGTCTAAAGTGAGAGCATAATCTTTAAAAGGATTTCCACGTGAGGAGTTTGATAATTCTTTAGTAGAAAGTACAAAGTCGACATCTTCTCTAAAGCTAAGTTCTTTAATACAGTTTGTTATCCACTTTCTAAACTCGGTTTTTACCTCTAAAAAGGTATATAAATCACGAGCGCTAATAGTTTGAACCTTTTGATGCTGAATAATATTGTATTGAGTAGCAAGAAGCTTTTCCATTACGAACCTCATGTTGATGGGATTGATGAATGAAAGGGGGCGTTTTTAAAAGCGCCCTTCAGAATTTAAAGCACATCACATGCACGCAAACGGTGTTGTTGTTCGTAAGTACCGTAAATCTCATCATTATATTTTTCGTCTGCGATCTCGTCTAAAAGTTCTTGGTAAGCATCACTTTCGCGTACAAAGTCATGAACCTCACTATCCTCATGGAGATGTTCGATATTTTCTTTTACATATGCTTCTGCAATTTCTTCAGAGATATCTTCACAATTATTCTCAGAAGGATTGATGCGAAAGATTTGGATTGCATCATCTACCTCATCAACAATGCTTAGAATTTGGCTTGCATCAAGTGGTCCAGACTCTGCAATGTGTTGATCTTTATCGTAGGCAACTAATAAAATTTCATTGGAATTTATAAGAATTGGCTTATCCATAATTTTTCCTCCCTAACGCCTCTTGGCGATTGTTTGTGCGTGGTTTGTATAATTACTTATACGTAAATGTATAAATATAAGCAAGCAAAAAATCGCATATATTTCATTTTTTTTGCATTTTCACTTAAATGCCATCTTCACAAGCAATAGAATCAAAAACTTTATTGGGATTACTTCATAAGTAGACGATAGGATTTGCGCGGTAATATTGCAACTATTTCTCCAACCCATTTTATCTTTGCATTTTTAATAGGTAGCGCATTCCATGATTTGAGTACAATGCCCTCTGAAGAGCGAGTAATTTGTTTGATGAAACGCCTATTATCTTCTGTTAGAACGACAACTTCATCACCGTAATAATCGCTCATTGGCTTTGTTTGCAGATGTTTAACTACGATTAAATCACCATCTTTATATACGGGATACATGGAATCTCCACGAACCATGAATCCTATTGTTTCAAAAGGCAAATCAAATGGTATTTCGATTGTTTCAAGCCCATCTTCTGGGATTTGCTCAACATCGGTATCAATCTCTAATCCTGCTCCTACATACCCCATAACAGGAACAACTGTAGTAATTTGATTATAACCTTTTAAGCTTTTATAAAGTTCTAAAATTGAGTCTCTGTGTGAACCTCTGGGATCTGATTCACTTCCTAACCATCTTGACACGGTCGCTTGGGTTACATTTAATCTATCGGCAAGATCTTTTTGATTAAGACCAAACTCAGATTGCAATACTTGCAATGTCGCAATAATATTTTTCGTCATAATTAGTTACTTATGATTTTAAAATTAAAAAAATCTATTGTTTTTTTTAATTAACTCTATACAATTGCGTATATGGTTAAAAATAAGGAGCTTAACTCAAATGGACACAGAGGAAAAATTAAAGATTAAATCTATCCGAAAGTGTTTATCGCTAACACAAAAGGAATTAGCAGATATTTTAGGTGTTAAGCAAGCTTCTGTTTGTCGTTGGGAACAAGGCAAAGGACTATCTTTAAATAGTTATTTAAAGCTGCAAAAGTTGAAGGATAGTTCTAGCTCTAGTTCTGCTTTTATTGCTGCTCCTACAGATAGTAACGAACAGCA
Source organism: Bartonella sp. CL436QHHD (assembly GCF_042195105.1). Taxonomy (NCBI): domain Bacteria; kingdom Pseudomonadati; phylum Pseudomonadota; class Alphaproteobacteria; order Hyphomicrobiales; family Bartonellaceae; genus Bartonella; species Bartonella sp. CL436QHHD. Next base: position 2,103 of record NZ_JBHINR010000089.1, read on the forward strand.
ACAGCAGCCTTCACACTCTTAAAGAAGAAAGATCATGAGAAACGGAATATTGAAGAAACTCTACACACGGATTTGTAGATTAATAGGTTGTAATACGAAAATTGAGAATGGAGATAAGTTTGTGAAAGAATTTATACAAATACCGGATCGTGATTGTAGCATAGAAGATCTTATAAAACGACATAGAACTCATACAAAAGTTCTTGCAAAACAAGAAGAATGGCATAAGTCACAATTTGATAATTGGATGAGATGGCATGAAGCCACTCTTGCAGAGCGAGATAAGTCAATTGAACAACAGCAAGTAGTACTTGAAAACCTATCCTCTTTAATTAAGCAAAAAAATGAAACGCTATACAGCCAAAGGCTAAAGTTAGCTTCACAGATGAAAGTTATTGATGAATTAAACAATAAAATCACTGAGTTAATCAACAAAAAAGAAGAACCGAGATTGATCGATTTTATTTTTGCAGGAGAAGTTTTTTAACTTGCGTCATTTGAGCCAAAAATGANCAATAAAATCACTGAGTTAATCAACAAAAAAGAAGAACCGAGATTGATCGATTTTATTTTTGCAGGAGAAGTTTTTTAACTTGCGTCATTTGAGCCAAAAATGAGGATTGTTAATTAACAATGAATCATTGCGAGGTTCCTTTTTCAAAAACATTTTTGCAAGACAGGCAATCACAACGCGCCCTGTCACAACAGCAGCATTTAGACTCTTAAAAAGAAAGATCAGAGATGATAGATGTCCCGCATATCACTATAAGTAAAGTCAAGTTGATTAATCTTGTTAATAAGATTGGACGTGAAGACATATATTATGGTGTTCGCTCGCCTAATCAGACATGTGAAAGTTGCATAGATCCCTCATCAACAGGTTATCTTGTCTATATACTGCAAAATATTTTTGCGCGTGATGATAGAAATTATTTTCCGTTATTGCCATACGATGATTTTAATCAATGGTTTTCATCTGCCTTTACGCAAGCTTTTACAACTTGGTTTGATAATTATTTTTCTCAAGATTTGTCATCTTTTCATCGCTTAAATGAGCTACTTTTGTTTACAGCTTTAGTCGAAAGTAATCTTGGCTTCTTAAGGGATGACCTCATCAAAAAAAGAGAAGAAGAAA
>NZ_JBHINR010000018.1:0-3820 GCF_042195105.1 Bartonella sp. CL436QHHD
TTCTCCTAACATTTGTCGAATATCACGCATAATATGCGCATGTTGCTTACCGCATAACTCTGCAATTTCACGACTAGACATGGTTGGAACAGTTGTGTTTTGAAAATTGTTTTCAGATATTGTAATAAAGTTTCGCATCATCACCCCCTTAATTAAGAAAAACACAAGGTTTGATATAATATTCTGCCATAGTTTCTATGGCGCTCTGCTTGAGCAATTTTCCTTGCTGCGTGAATTTTGAAGTAATGATTATCGGTTTTATCTGTTTCTATTTCAGATTTTGGACAAATCTTCTGTCTGTTCCATTCTTGTTTTGTAAAAACAAAATCCATGCCTTCTTTTAGATCAAGCTTTTCAACACAATCGTTAAACCAAGTGGAAAAATCTTGTTTCAAATGTAAGTACCTATGCATTACATGGGCATTGACCATTTGGACATAACCGATTTTGTTGTCTACCTCGTTTTCAGGCGTGAGATATCCTTCACTATGAATATGAGTATCATGTGTGGTCATAAGTTTACTCTAATCAATTATTGATGGGAAAAGGGGAGGCGCTTTTAAAAGCGCCCTTTAGAATTTTTAAAGCACATCACATGCACGCAAACGGTGTTGTTGTTCGTAAGTACCGTAAATCTCATCATTATATTTTTCGTCTGCGATCTCGTCTAAAAGTTCTTGGTAAGCATCACTTTCGCGTACAAAGTCATGAACCTCACTATCCTCATGGAGATGTTCGATATTTTCTTTTACATATGCTTCTGCAATTTCTTCAGAGATATCTTCACAATTATTCTCAGAAGGATTGATGCGAAAGATTTGGATTGCATCATCTGCCTCGTCAATAATTTTTAGAACTTGGCTTTCATCCAGTGGTCCCGACCGACCAATGTTTTGATCATCATCATAGACAACTAATAAAATTTCATCAGAATTTATAAGAATTGGATTTTCCATAATTTCTCCTCCCTAACGCCTCTTGGCAATTGTTTGTGCGTGGTTTATGGAATATATGTATTTCATTTTTAATGAAATATGTCAATAATAAATTTCATAAAATATGAAATATTTTGCATATGGAGGCTAATAGTGGATGAAGAAACGCTAAAAAAACTTTGGAATTATGGGGATAAAAAGGTGATAGCTGCTATTATTTTTTGTCTGATTGGCCAGAATTCTGAAGAATCGTTAAAACAGCTTGCTGAACTTCAGGCTTTGCTTGATAAAAAAGACTAACAAATTGTCCAGACCCCTCGATTAAAAAAGGTGGGACCTCGCCAATAAAATTAATAATTTTTATTAATTCATCTGCCTTTATCGAGCGGTTTGTGCCTGAGTTATTTAATATGCTGGTAAGAGTGGAAGGCAACACACCTAAATGCTTAGCCAGCATTTTTTTGCTGCCGTGTCCTTTTTTTACTAATTGCTCATTAAGCCATAATCTTAACTGTTCACGTTCCATATAATTAAATTCTTTCAGATTGAGTGAAAAATCAATTCAATAAATTCTGAATTTTTACTATTGATAAAATTCAGAATTTATGAAATTATACTAATATGAAACAAGAGCCAGCATATACGCTTATAAAATATTTAGGGGGTGTCACAAAGGTTGCACGCATTTTACATAAATGTAAAGGCGCTGTTTATCGTATAACCTACTCCAAGAAAAAAGGCGGTGCCGGTGGGTTGTTTCCTTCAACTTATCAGGCACAACTACTCATTTATGCTCAACGGCACAACATTGACCTACGTCCAGAGGATTTTTTCTATCCTGAGCGTTTGCAACATTTGTTGGAGGTAGAAAAAGCAACGCTCTCAACGCTTTCTTTTGTCAACGGTTCCACTGTTTGCATGAAGCCGTGTGAACAAAATGAAATGACGAAGCTTCAATATGAAGAAAAGAATGAACAGCAGCCTTCACACTCTTAAAGAAGAAAGATCATGAGAAACGGAATATTGAAGAAACTCTACACACGGATTTGTAGATTAATAGGTTGTAATACGAAAATCGAGAATGGAGATAAGTTTGTGAAAGAATTTATACAAATACCGAATCGTGATTGTAGCGTAGAAGATCTTGTGAAACGACACGAAACTCACACAACAATTCTTAAAAAACGAGAAGAATGGCATAAGTCAAAATTTGATAGTTGGATGAGATGGCATGAAGCCACTCTTGCAGAGCGAGATAAGTCAATTGAACAACAGCAAGTAGTACTTGAAAACCTATCCTCTTTAATTAAGCAAAAAAATGAAACGCTATACAGCCAAAGGCTAAAGTTAGCTTCACAGATGAAAGTTATTGATGAATTAAATAATAAAATCATTGAGTTAATCAACAAAAAAGAAGAACCAAGATTGATCGATTTTATTTTTGCAGGAGAATGCTTTTAATTTTGGCATCAAAAAAACCACAAATGAGGATTANTAATAAAATCATTGAGTTAATCAACAAAAAAGAAGAACCAAGATTGATCGATTTTATTTTTGCAGGAGAATGCTTTTAATTTTGGCATCAAAAAAACCACAAATGAGGATTATCAGCCAAAAAGGAATATTCAGGGCCAAATTCGTCATATGTATCTTTTGAGCGTGGATATGAGGCCCAAAAATGAACAGTGAATGTTTCCTCTGGGTTAACAATCGAAGTGTGGTCAAGTGTAAAATTTGCAATGTTGCGGGAATTAGGCTTACGGCAGCTAATTATGAAATCTAAAAAAGTGTAGCATTTAGCACGTATAATAAAAAAATTCAAAGCGAACTCTGATGAAGCATTTGATTTTATATTTTGGGGACATAACGCAATGAGTTTTGGAGTTGTTCTTTTAATGACGAGGTGTTCACCTGAAGTTTTAGATGGCCATCTAACGAAAGGGCAAGCATTTTTAACAAACTTAAAGGGACTTTTTTTCGATATGCGTATATTCCTTATCATTATATCTTCTCTAGTAAGATTTTTAATGCACAATTTCACCCTAACGCGTGAAGTACCTTCATATTTTTGTGGGAAGAATACTGCCTTCAATTTCAAATATGGTCCCAAATCACGTGCTTTTTTATCTTCTAATAGAATAGCTGTCTGGGTTTCTGATGCTATAGTTTGTCGTTGGAAGATTTTAAGTTGTTTTTTTAAGCTTCGTTGTTGCACAAAAAGTGTCACCATTCCAGTAACTATCGTAGCAATGATAGGAGCAATCGTAAGATTATCACTTATCCAGTGCAGCAAAAATACAGCACTATCATTTATCCGGTGCAATAAAAATACAACCTTATCAACTACCCATTCTTGCATCATAACTCCCCCCAATTTTTTAGAATCGTCGGGAGGATACTTTTTCATAAACATTTTTGCAAGACAAGCAATCACAACGCGCTCTGTCACAACAGCACCCTTCACATTCTTAAAGAAGAAAGATCAGAGATGATAGATGTCCCACAGATCACTATAAGTAAAGTCCAGTTGATCGACCTTGTTAATAAGATTGGACAGAAAGACATATATTATGGTGTCCGTTCGCCTCAAGATGCATGTCTTGAAACAAGCATGAAGCCCCCATCAACAGGTTTTATTGTTTGTATGCTACATAGTATCTTTGCGCGTGATGATAGAAATTATTTTCCGTTATTGCCGTACGATGATTTTAATCAATGGTTTTCATCTGTGTTTACGCAAGCTTTTACTGCTTGGTTTGATAATCATTTTTCTCAAGAGTTATCATCTTTTTATCGCTTAAGTAAGCTACTTTTGTTTACAGCTTTAGTCGAAAGTAATCTTGGCTTCTTAAGGGATGACCTCATCAAAAAAAGAGAAGAAGAAA
>NZ_JBHINR010000065.1:0-124232 GCF_042195105.1 Bartonella sp. CL436QHHD
ATGGCAAGATGCAATGGAGCAAGCCAAGGGTAAAGCCGAGGTTATTATAGCAAAACAACGCCATGGTCCGACAGGAATCGTCCCCCTTGCCTTTCAACCCGACTTTACATGCTTTAGTGATTTGGAAAAATAGGAGCAGAAAAATGCGTTAAAGAGAGCTTTAAAGACCCTTTGAAAGGCATTTGAAGACCCTTTGAGAACACCTTTAAAACTCTTTGAGAAAAAATAAATTGGTACAAAACCTAGTGTCAAAATATACAAAACCCGCTGGCAAGCTACAGCTACACTGCTGACAAACTAAACACACAATAAAAAAGTAATGGTAGCGGAGGAGGGATTTGAACCCCCGACACAAGGATTATGATTCCTCTGCTCTAACCTACTGAGCTACTCCGCCAAAATAAGCAATCATAATTGTCAATAATTATATCTTTTGCGGATATAAGGGGTAGAATAGTAAGATGTCAAGCATCGTTTTTAAGCTTTTCTCTTGTCATTCTATATTATCCTCGATATGTAAAAGTGTAATTTTATATGATAAAGTAAGGTAAGGCATGAAAATGGTGCCACGTGTAGCGGTTTTAGGATGCGGTCATTGGGGTGAAAATCATATACGGACACTCCACTCTCTCGGAGCTTTAGCAGCAGTTTCTGATATTGATAATGATCGTGCTGCTAGTTTTGCAACACTGTATGGTGTAGAGGTTGTTACACCAGATGATCTTTTTACTCATCGAGATATTGATGCGTTGGTATTAGCGTTGCCGCCACAATTGCATACGCAAAATGTGCTCCGTGCTGTTAAAAATGGTAAAGATGTTTTGGTGGAAAAACCAATAGCCTTGAATGTTTCTGATGCTAAACGCCAAGTTCAGGAGGCTGAGGCCTATGAGCGAGTTTTTATGGTGGGCCATATTTTACGTTTTCATCCGGCTTTTGAAAAAATGTGTGAATTGGTGAAAAACGGAGATGTGGGAGATGTGCGATATATTTATTCTCATAGATTAGGCTTTGGAAAATTTCACACACACAGTGATGCTTTATGGGATCTTGCCCCTCATGATCTCTCAATGATTTTGGCGTTGACAGGATGCGAACCTTCCGAAATTCGCGGTGAGGGGGCTGCTGTCGTTGATCAGATTTCTGATTTTTCTCATATTCATATGATTTTTCCAAATGGTGTGCGTAGTCATCTTTTTACTTCACGCTTAAGTTCTTATCGTGAGAGGCGTTTAACTGTTGTTGGAACAAAGGCTATACTCGTTTTTGATGATATGGAACCGTGGAGTCGTAAATTGGCAATGCACCATTTTGCCGTTTGGAAAGAAAATCAAGAGTGGGCTTTTAGCATGGATGAGCTGAGTTATATTGATGTTTGTGAAGATTTGCCGCTTACTTGCGAATTACGGCATTTCCTTCATTGTATTGAAACGCGTCAATCACCTCGTACAAATGGTGATGATGCTATTGCTGTTTTACGGATTTTAACAGCTGCTGATGTCAATTATGATAGATAAAAGAGATAGGTAGCGCTTTTGCATTCTTGTGATGATCAATGGAGTTAATATGCAATTCATCGACCTTGGGGCGCAGCGTGCGCGTATTGAAGATAAAATTAATTCTGCAATTGCGCATGTAGTCGCTAGTGGTAAGTATATTTTGGGGCCAAAAGTAACAGAATTTGAAGAGAAATTGGCAGAATATCTTGGCGTTAAACATGTGATTGCATGTGCTAATGGAACAGATGCTTTGAAGATGCCTCTTATGGCTAAAAATATTGGTCTAGGGGATGCTGTTTTTTGTCCTAGTTTTACATTTTCAGCAACGGCTGAAGTGGTTGCTTTGGTGGGGGCTGAACCTGTTTTTGTCGATGTTTTACCTGATACATTCAATATTGATGTTGAAAAACTTTCTCACGCTATCGAAATGATAAAAAAAGAAGGACGTCTAAAGCCAAAGGCTATTATTGCTGTTGATTTATTTGGGCTTTCTGCTGACTATGTGCAAATTGCTCAAGTGGCTGCAAAGGAAAATCTTTTTGTAATTGAAGATGCTGCTCAATCTATGGGGGGGAGAAGCGGTAATACTATGTGTGGTGCTTTTGGTGATGTGGCTGCTACAAGTTTTTATCCTGCAAAACCATTAGGATGTTATGGCGATGGAGGCGCTATGATGACCAATAATGATCATTTTGCAAAACTTTTACGCTCTATTTTGTTTCATGGTAAAGGTGAAACGCAATATGACAATGTACGTATTGGTATGAATTCGCGCCTAGATAGCATTCAGGCTGCAATTTTACTAGAAAAGTTTGTGATCTTTGAAGATGAAATGGAAAAGCGTGTAGAAATTGCTCAACGCTATTCCAATGGCTTAAGAGATATTGTTACAGTTCCAGAAATAGGAGAAAATATTCGTTCTGCTTATGCACAATATACGATTAAGGTAAAAGAACGGGATAAATTAAAAGATTTTTTACAAAAAAATTCTATCCCTACAATGATTTATTATAAAACTCCTTTACATCAACAGCCAGCTTATAAACACTTCCCTTATGTAAAAGATTCTCTTTCTGTTTCAGAGTCTTTGGGAGAGTGTGTTTTAAGTTTACCAATGCATCCTTACTTGACACAAACGGATCAGGATATGATTATCAAAAAAATAAGAGATTTTTATCACTCTTGAGAGCGTATTTTTATCCTTAAAATTATGCTCAAATCTCTATTGGTGATCCATCTTAGAAGGTATTTTTTGTTAGAGTGTGTGACCAATGTCTTTGGTATTATTTGCTTTCTAGAACCTATGAACTGTTGTTCTTTAGAGCGGTGATATGATTAGAAAGTGAATCTGCTAGACAAGAAGATATTTTTTAACAGAACGGTATGGGCTAAAAAACTTTGTTCTTTAGCTTAACAGAAAAGTCACGTTTAATAAAAAGGATTTGGGTTATGAAAGTTACAATGAACCTTTGTTGATTTTACTCTTCATTTAAGGTGTTTTAAAAGATAACTTATTTAACAAGGCTTTTGGAGAGAAAAGTTATTTTTTTGCGAATACGTGAGGCTAGGTCATTTTTGTTTTTTGATTTTTGAATCAATGTGTTGATGGGTGATGTATTCCCCTCTTGTAGCGCTATTTGAGCTGCCAATGTTGCTGCAAGTTCTTTTGTTTCTTCACGGAGTTCTTCCAGCAATTGGTGGTTAGCAGTCGGGTCAAGCTCATGAGTTTGGATTTTTTGTAAGCGTTGCTGATAGAGTGCGATTTTTTCACGCATCATTTTTCTTTCCTTTGAAAGTGTGTAGTGTGGCGATATTTTGTTTGATTGCTATCGCTTCTTTGGTGAGAGTATCTTTTGTGGGGAGGCATAGCCGATAAAATTGTTCTGTTACTTGGCTCAGTTGTATTTTTTGTTGGGCATATTTTTTTTGCAAAAATTCATACTTTTGTTGGTTGTTTGCTAATTCTACAGCATGTTGTGCACGAAGAAAATCGTGATTTGCTTCTATTTCCGCGAGTGATAATGGCATTTTCGCACAAACATCTTTATATGCAAAATGAACGGCTTTCCGCCAAATAAAAGGAGATAAAAGCACCAGTAACCAAGAAGTGAAAGCAACTCCGAGTATAAAAAAAAGAAATGATTGAATAAGCATAATACCCCTTTTCAAATAAGAATACGTTTAAAACGGATTCCATGTCGGTTTAGGTGTTAATTTTAAATATCCTACATTGATACCAAGGCGTGCGCCGACTCCTGTACGTATTGGGATTAACAAGGTATTATGGTATTTTAGGACATGAAAACCAACACCTGCAATTAAATAGGCCGAACCTGAAATACCACCATAGCGTCTCCATAAATTATTTATGCCATTAAGATTGTAAACTAAGATCATTAAACGGGAGCCTTGGCCGCCAAAATCCCATCCTACTGAGGGACCTTGCCAAAAAACTTTATGTTGACCATAGTTTTTGGTAAAAACCCTTCCTTCGCCATAGGTTAATCCAGCAAAAAAGGCACCAGAAGCTTCTTCTCCTAAAATATAGGCATTGGGATAACCGTATTTTGAAAAAATATTTTGAATTGCAACAGCCAAACCACTGGCTGTTTTTCCAAAAAAAATATGACCAGAATCAATAATTTCTTGGAGTGAATAATGAGGCTCGTTTTGCTCTATTGGTTTTAGTTGAGCATGTGTGGTGTTTATGGTGATGAATAAAAGGAAGATTAAAGATATAATATTTTTGTACCAGTATTTGAGCAGAGAGAGAGCCATGGAGTTTTCTCCTTTTATTAGTGATAAACAAAAAGATAATATTAGAATTTTCATGCTATTCAAATAAAAAATAAGATATAAGGTTATTTAAATTCTTGAATTTATTTCTGATTTTTTAGCATGATTGTTAATATTTCCTATTATGCATCAGATGTTAAGAGTTTTTCTTTAAAATAAAGTTTGTTTTTTTGAATCTAGGAGTTTTCAATCATTATGACGTTAGATATTTCTTTGAAGCCTATGGATCTTGCTGCTTTGCTTTGTAGTCGTATTTGCCATGATTTGATTTCACCTGTGGGGGCTATTCAAAATGCAATGGAGCTTTATGATGAAGGAGGAGCTGAAGAAGATGCTTTACAATTGGTGCGTTTATCCGTTGCAAGTGCTGCTGCACGTCTACAATTTGCGCGATTGGCTTTTGGTTTTGCTGGAGCAAGTGGAGGACAAATAGATACACGGGCTGCAGAGCAGGTTGCTCAACAATATATGAAAGAAGAAAAAGCAACATTAAAATGGCAAGCTTCTTCTTTATTGTTAGAAAAAGATGAAGTTAAACTTTTGCTTAATTTATTATTGATTGCAAATGCAACAGTTTCTCGTGGTGGTGAAATTGTTGTTATGATTTTGCAAGAAGAAAATAAACGTTCTTTTCGATTTGAGGTTTTCGGTAGAACTCTCCGTATACCCCCTCATTTTCTTGCGTTATTCCGTGGAGAAGTTCAAGAAGAGCTTGTTGATGCACATGTCATCCAATTTTATTACACAATGTTACTTGCTCAGATGACAGAGATGAAAATAAATATTGATGAAAGTGATGGTTGTATTGTTTTAGAAAGTATAAAAAAGCTTTGAATAAGAGAGAAGCGCTTAAGCTGTGTTGGGAAAAGTGGCTTCGATTGAATTTATGAGCGATAAGGTTATATGTGTAAATTTGGTGTGGTTACTTCTTAAGCTTTAAGCGCTTTCTATATGAGATTTTTGGTGTGCGAGTTTTCTACTTTTAACAGAGAAAAGATCTCGGGAAAAAATCTCGGCCCGCTACACTCCGAGATTTTACAATGTGCATGTTCACTGCTTAAGCGGTTTTTCGTACGTTCTCTTCAACTGGATCACGTAATACATAACCACGTCCCCAAACTGTATCAATGTAATTTACACTAGAAGAGACTGCTTCCAATTTTTTCCGCAATTTACAGATAAAAACATCGATAATCTTTAGTTCTGGTTCATCCATTCCACCATAGAGATGATTGAGAAACATTTCCTTGGTAAGGGTGGTACCTTTGCGTAAAGAGAGAAGCTCTAACATTTGGTACTCTTTACCGGTTAAATGAACAGGGCGCCCTGCAACTTCGACAGTTTTTGTGTCAAGGTTAACGGTGAGATCTCCGGTAACAATAACCGATTGTGCATGTCCTTTAGAACGACGAACAACTGCATGGATACGTGCAATGAGCTCATCTTTATGAAAAGGCTTCGTCATATAGTCGTCTGCTCCAAAGCCAAAACCACGAACCTTGTCTTCAATGGCATTCATACCAGAAAGGATTAAGACAGGAGTTTTTATTTTTGCCAATCTTAGAGTCCGCAAGACATCATACCCTGACATGTCAGGCAAATTCAGATCAAGCAAAATGATATCATAATCATAGAGTTTTCCTAAATCGATACCTTCTTCACCCAGATCAGTGATATAAACATTAAAGTTAGCCGACTTTAACATCAACTCAATGCTTTGAGTAACTGCTCTATCATCTTCAATTAATAATACGCGCATTTTAGATCCCTCACTTTGCTCCTTCACGAATCATAAGGAGCATTTCTATTTTATATCAGTTAGCAAAACCACTGTTATAAAAACAATTCATTAAATCAAACACTTATGACAAAGTGTTTATGAACATTTCAGTAGTACGCGTAACAATCACTACTAAATTCCCCACTATCCATGATAGTGGTTAACAAAATATTTTTATTTTTGAAAGAGGCTACAAAATTATTTTAGAAAAATCCCATATTTTTTAACATAATAAACAAAGAAGGGCTTTTTCTATAAACTTTAACTTAAAAAAAAATTTGTAAAAGAGCGTTATAAATTACTTTTTTACAATTTCAGTGTTTATTTACTGAGCTTTAAACCTCTTCATTTATAATGGGGGGAAAAGTTAAAGAAATAGTTATTGCTCTTTAAAGCAGATTGTATTTTCAGATGCTTTAATGCAAGGCAAAAATTATTATAATTTCAAGTTAATAGACTGTTTTTGTCGGATAGACATATAACTAAAAGATATTTATTGGGTGTGAATGCGAGTTTTGAGTTGGCGCAATCAAGGAGTAGTGAGTATGAAGCCACGAGAAAATATGGTGCGATTGAGGATGTTTCAAGTGCGTGGAAAGCGCCGTGAAATTGCACAGCTTGAGATGATGATCGCAGAATTTGAACGAATGGTGTTAGAGTTGGAAGCACAGATTACTCATGAAGAACGTAAATCTGGAAACAATGATGTTCACCATTTTGCTTATTCTGCTTTTGCGCGTGCAGCGCGGCAAAGACGTGATAATCTGATCAATTCAATTCGTGATTTAGAACTTCAAAAAACAAACGCTGAAATTGCTCTCCATGAAGCTAATACAGAGCTGCAACGTGCACAGCTTTTGGAAGCACGAGAAAAGAAGATTGTTGCGGATGATAAGGATATTTTGATTCAATCTAATTCAATGGTTGGCTAATTCAATGGTTGGCTAATAAAAGCAATTATTGAAGAATCCATTCTTTCAGGTTTATCTTTTGGATATAGTATAAAACAGCCAAACTTTTATCAAGTTTGGCTGTTTTATAGATTGCTTTATGTTATCAAATCGTAATCAATGGCAACTTAATGCCTGTAGTGTTGAATCTTGGTCGTTCGTAATCCCGCTAAACCGTGTTCATCGATTAAACTTTGCCATGAAAGAAATTCTTCTACAGTCAAAGTATAACGGTGGCACGCTTCGTCAAGACTTAACAATCCACCTCTGACAGCCGCAACAACTTCAGCTTTGCGACGAATCACCCAGCGCCGTGTTGTTTGCGGCGGTAGGTCGGCAATTGTAAGCGGACTTCCATCTGGCCCAATAACATATTTCATTTGTGTTTTTATCAAGTTGCTCATTCGTATCCTCTACCTTTAGTCAAGGACTTGATTCGTTTATAGAGCATGAAATTTAAAAAAGAGCTAAAAGCGCTGAAAGAAAAAATTAATTATGTAAAAAGAAGCTCAAGTTGAAGTGTGAAGAAGAGATTCTTGCAATATTTTACCGGATTTTTCAAAAGAGCAAAAAAGGATTTCTCCTAAACGATTACCATTATGCCTTATTTCCATCATTCTTTTTTTGTTTGCAGCAGCTCTTAAGAAAGTAATGCCTATGGTTGTGGAAAGGATAAAAAAATAATATAAAGGCAATCAATCGTGTAAAAGTGCTGAAGAGCGTGCATCAGAATGTCAACATATGGGTAGCCATTAAACAGAGCAGTAAATAGAGAATGAATACATGTTTTTAAACAGTCTTGATTTACCAGGACAACCTGAAGATTCTCGCATTGTTGTTGCAATGTCGGGGGGGGTTGATTCATCGGTTGTTGCAGGTCTTTTGAAAAAGGAAGGATATAATGTTATTGGCATTACGTTGCAGCTTTATGATCATGGGGAAGCAACGCATCGGGTGGGGGCGTGTTGTGCAGGACAAGATATTGAGGATGCACGCCGCGTTGCAGAAACACTAGGAATTCCTCATTATGTTCTTGATTATGAAAAGCGCTTTCGTGAAGCTGTTATTGATCCTTTTGCAGAAAGTTATGCTCATGGAGAGACCCCAGTACCATGTATTGCATGTAATCAAACGGTTAAGTTTGCTGATTTATTAGCAACGGCACGCGAATTGGGGGCAGATGCTTTGGCTACGGGACATTATATTCGTTCGCGTTCCAACGGAGTGCATCGAGCACTCTTTCGTCCTCTCGATAATGATCGTGATCAGAGTTATTTTCTCTTTGCAACGACACAAGAACAGATTGATTATTTGCGTTTTCCACTTGGTGACCTTCCAAAAGCCCGCGTTCGTGAAATGGCAGCAGAAATGGGCTTTGTGGTTGCCAATAAGCATGATAGTCAGGATATTTGTTTTGTTCCACAAGGAAAATATTCAGATGTTATCGCAAAACTGCGTCCAGAAGCAGCTAATCCTGGCGTTATTGTCCATATTGATGGAAAGATTTTAGGTAAACATTCGGGAATTGTTAATTATACGGTTGGTCAACGTCGTGGTATTGGGGTATCAACGGGTGAAGCGCTTTATGTGGTTTATCTCGATGTGGAAAATGCACGTGTTATTGTTGGACCGCGTGAAATGTTAGAAACGCATAAGCTTTTTTTACGTGATGTGAATTGGCTTGGTGATGAGTCGTTAGATAATTTCCCTTCTCAAGGTATTGAGGTGGCTGTAAAGGTGCGTTCAACGCGTCCTCCTCACCTTGCGCGCTTACATTATAAAGAAGGTATTTTTTCCGTTGATTTATTGGAATGTGAAAATGGTGTGGCACCAGGGCAAGCTTGCGTTCTTTATGATGGAAATGGTCATGAGGCGCGTATTCTTGGGGGAGGATTTGTAACACATTCAGAACGTGCAGCTGATACTGAAATGATGTTGAAGCGCGTTTTATGCAATCTCGAAACAAAAGATCCTGTTTCCTCAGAACTAAAAACAACAGCTTTATAAAGCATAGTAAATTGATTTATAATGATATTTTTTAATCTTAAACTTGAATGAGAGACTTCCGGAAGATTTTCTCATTGAAAGTTTGTTTTATGATTGAATCCATCAAAATTATATCTTTTACACGTCATAAGCGGGGTTAGGGTGTGGAAAGTGATGATAAAGAAAATGTAAAAATGTTTTTTATCAATGCTTTCAAAGGCTAGGGGACGGCAATATTATTGGAGACTGATAGATAACATACAACATTGGGTATGTTTTATAACTTGAAGTGTTATCATCTTTAGTGGTCAAAGTTGGTAAAATGAGCAAGTGCAATACCTGAGGCTGTGGCAACATTAAGGCTGTCAAAACCGTCAGTCATGGGAATACGTAAGGTGTTTGATTGTTGTAGTATATGGGGTGGTAAGCCATCGCCTTCTGTTCCAAAAATAAGTGCCATTCTTTCGGTTTTGTTGGCTTGCTTGAGAGTGTGTGAGGCAGAAGGGGAGAGTGCATAAAGATGAAAGTTTTCATCGTTTAGAGCAGCTATAATGTCATTTATATCAGCGTCTTGCGTATAGGGTACTTTTAAAGCAGCGCCGGCAGACACTCTTATTGATTTGCGATAAAGTGGATCGCATGAGGTTTTGTCGACAATAATGCCATTACTGGCAAAGGCTGCTGCATTACGAAAAATTGATCCCATATTATCGTGATTCGAGATACCACATAAAACAAGAATCAAAGCTTTTTCTGGAAGATGTTGTAAAAAACTTTGTAAGGATGGCAGTATTTTGCGTTTACCAATACCCAGAACACCACGATGAACATGGAAGCCGGTGATATTATCCATAACTTTTTGTGGAACGCAATAAATGGGACATAGAGGCTGTGTTTTTTCTAAAAGCGGTAGAAGTCCAGAGAGACGGTTTGCTACGATGAGCAGTGAGATGGCAGAAAACTCTTTCGAATGTAGTAATGCGGACAATGTTACTTTGCCTTCAGCAATAAATTGATGTTGCCGTCCAACAAGATCTTTTTCACGGATATTATGATAGGCTTTTAGGCGTGGATCATCTGTTTCATTGATTGTTGTGATATTCAAATGCATCGAGATTTTTAGTGCTTTTTTCTTATGATTTCCAGATGTTAGAATTTGTTTTATTTAAAAAAAAGAGATAAAAAAACATTATTTTAAAACTTATGGTAGAATTTGTATTGACAATATGCAACCATAGGTATAATGTAAAAATACTGATACGGAATCATATATTTTTTCTCGTATCGGGTGCAGTGTCTTGGGTCCCCGCTATTTCCCAAGTTCTGTATGCCCTTAATTTCTAAGGGAAAAGAATCTGGGTCCCCAATGCCCAGATTCTTTTTTTTTGAGGGTAATCATTGTTCTTCTTTTTATATCTAAATTTTTTAGTAAATCATATTTTAAAATCCAGTTGACCTGTAAAGTTACCGTAGAGTGCTAAGATATTTTTTCTAAGGTGCAACGATGGCTTATAGATGGGGTATAATGCACATCATAAGACTGAAAAATAATGCATGATCATGATAGATTTGAGCAAAAACAAGTTTTTCGTTTATGAGAAGTGAGATGGCTTTAAGTTATTCAGAAAACGATTAATAATGAAGGTTATGTGTTTGATTGCTCTTGGGAAAGCTCTTTTTTCTATTATTTTTTCTCTTCTTTATTTATTGATGCTGTTCGTGTAACTGAGCAGTTTTTACGATAATAATGGTGAGCTGAGGCGTTTATTGTATGATGAAGCTTCTGTAATATTGAGGAAAGATCGTCGTTATGCCAAAAGTATAATGATATGGTTGAAAATATTAATTCCCTATTTCGTGAAGAAAAGGATGAGGTTCATGGATGTAAAAATCAATATACAAAGCTTGACTTTATACTCTATTTTTATTGCGTGTATTGTTTTTGCTTTGAAATATTGGACATATCACATCACAGGTTCGGTTGCACTTTATTCTGATGCATTGGAATCAATTGTTAATATCCTTGCGTCATTGGCAGCATGGTGGGCTGTTAAAGTGAGTATGAAGCCAGCAGATCATGATCATCCCTTTGGGCATCATAAAGCGGAATATTTTTCCGCAATTCTTGAAGGGGTACTCATTATTATTGCCGCAATTGTTATTTTAAGAGAAGCATGGATAGCTCTTTCTACCGTTAAATTGTTGCAGAAACCTGGAATATGGCTTGTTATTCATCTTATTGCAACTGTCATAAATTGTATGTGGGGAATGGTTCTTATTTGGCAGGGAAAACTCCATCGCTCACCGGCTCTTAAAGCTGATGGAGTGCATTTTATAACAGATGTTTTTACTTCGCTTGCAATTTTAATTGGTTTGATTGCCGGTTTTGTTGGAGGATGGGGAGCTTTAGATCCAATTTTAGCGATAATCGTTGCCGTTAATATTCTCTTACAGGGCTGGAAGGTGATTAGAAATGCTGTTCAGGGGTTAATGGATGTTGGCGTTGAATTGAATGAAAGCATGCGGATTCGGGAGCTGATTTCTGCAAATGCATCGGGTGCGCTTGAGGTCCATGATTTGCGGACGCGTGTTGCTGGAAGGGTTACTTTTATAGAGTTTCATTTGGTTGTGCCTGCTGTAATGCAGGTAGGAGAAGCACATAAAATTTGTGATAAAATCGAAGCTGTTCTTCAAAAAGAATTTGATAATGTGCGTATTTCTATTCATGTCGAGCCTGAAGATGAGGCAAAATTGCCTCCCGGTACAACGGTAATCCCTTTTATATAAAAAGTTTTTTTCAAATTACCTGTTATGTTATGAGGACTGTTTTTTATGATGGGGTGATTCATACCTCTCGAAAATACAATGATGCTCTTTTGTTGATTTAATTTTTGCATCAATCAAGTATACAAGGTTAAACAGAGTATTTAAGGCAAGATTTATTCTATTTCGTTAAAACACTGTCATTTAAGGTGTGGTGAGATAAGGCATATAAAATTTGATCTATTAAGTGTTTTTAGAGTATGGAGTAAATATTCAAAATAGGACTTGCCGGTGTATTCTTTTGTAAGTGAATCTCATGAAATGGTTAGCAGCTTAAATCCATTTAAGAAAACGGATCGTTTACAGACTGTCGGGAGTAGATGTTTCGTTTCTTAGGGCGAGGAGGAGTGAAGCCTTCGTAATAAGTTTAATGGGATTTAATTATAAATTTTGTATAAAAGTTATGAATAGGGTTTTAAAGTTTGTGATCATAGATTAATCGTCATTATTGTTGCTAATAAATGTGTTGTTTTATCGATACAATGTGTTCTGTTTAGAGTGTTCTTTATTGCATGAAGGATGGGGGACTCATTAAAAGATGAAAAAACAAAAATCATGCTCATAACTCTACTCTTTAAAGGATACTATTGTCGTTACTGTAGAAAATCGTAAAGCTGAACGAAAGAATGATGCTAAAGATAGAAACTGGTTTTTAATTGATGCCTTCATATTTTCATTCCAATCTGGCATCAAAATTTTACAAGGACTCGTACAGTACTGGTGCATCCTAATCATAATATGCTGCTATATCAGGGCTATTTTAATTATAGATAATAACAAAAAGCAAAGACTTTATAAGGAAAAAAAAGCTATAAAGTCAAAAATTTATATGCAATAAATTAGAGAGGTAGATCGAATTTTTATAGAATACTTTATGAAACAACCACCAAACATATCTGGCTTTACTTTTACTTATTTTTACAAACGTTCGTTTGTGTCTTTTGCGTTATATTCGTAAAGATCAGATTAGCGGTAATCTAAAGATAACTCTTGGTTGAGAATATGAAAGGAAAGCGTGATACTATAATAGAGTCTTTTCTGTCTTTATCGTTCAACCAGTAAAAGTGATTACAAATCCGTGATTTCTCCAAAAATGATTTTGTCATACTTATAAACAAAGTTAGATCAAAACGACTTTTTTCTCTTAAAACTGTAAACAAATATATTGTATCCGTATAGCTTGAACGAAGTTAGATGTTTACCTGAATAACGACAGTATATATTTTAAGAATAGAGAAGATATTTCATATCGCTATGATGTTATTCAAGAGCTCTTAAAACAATGATTCCTGGTGTTTTTTCAACATAATTCATAAAAGGAGAATCAACGACTTTTTCGTTTTCTTTTCGTGAAGAAGCATTTCTTAACATTGGCCCTCTATCTGTCATGATAAAGAAGCCCACATGTGTTACATCCAATCCAGCAAGTTTCGTATAAATACCAATGAAATCACCAGACTGTAAACGACCTATAACCTCCTCATTAATAAAGTTACTTGGAATATACGTTATTGTGCGTTTCACAACTGGCAACCCAGGTAGATAGCTTCCACCATCAGCTTTTTTATTGAGATATTTTTCTATTTTTACCGCATGGGGACTTATTTCAGCGGTAATATCAGTGGCGAGTTTATATTCTCTATAAGCCCAATCCGTAAAAAAATGTTTCCGATTTAAAAAATGAACATTACCGTTAATATAACGCGTTTTTATGACGTTATTTATGAATTCTGTTTGGGATGTTGATTTGCGCAATGCTTCAACATAATCCAGATAAGTGAAGCAATCTAAGCCTCTAAAATCAATAATCAGTTTTTCTGGTGTATTTTCTGAGCCATGTAACATATTTGCTTGGTAAGGTGTCCCTAAAAAAGCTTCAGAAAGAAAGTCAATTAGTGCCCCTTTTTCCTGATAATTTGTTTCTGAACGTTTTTTGAGAAGAGCATTTAATTTATTTAGAGTATAGGGATCTAGGTTTACGTTGGTTGTTTGTTGTGTTTTTATTTTATTTTCTACAGTACTCTCTTGTGAATCAGAATCCTGAACATCACATCCTGTTACCAACATTAATATGAGAATTAATAGGGATATTTTTCGCATTTTATACACCATTTTGAATTAAAAATTCATGACGAACTATTTCTAAAAGTGCTATTTTTTAAATGCTTATCATGATCATCGTTAGATTTAATGCTAGCATACAATCATTAAGAGTATCAATGAATATAAAGATAAAATCATGGTTTTTAAGGTTACACAAATTGCAAACGATATGAATCTTTTCTAAGATTATAGAATTAAAGGATTTTTCTCTATAATATACTTATTTTTTAATCAAAATTATTGTCAAATAAATATTTTTAAAAATATGATGAGCTTTTTACGTTGTTAAGCTATTCTGGTGTTGCTGCTTTAACTTTATAGCATATTCTGAGGGTAAGAAAATTTTTTAAGAGCTTATCTTTTAAAAGGTTTCAATTACTATAGGATATCTAACGTATCCAATGGAATTGAGATTCCTGAAAACGGTGGGATGAGAGGGGAAAATGATGTCTGATAAAATTCATCGTAATGTCTCTAAAACTATTGGAAATACTCTGTGTTTCATGAAATTTTGTTCATGAGTTTGTCGCACAAATATTTTGTTCGTATAATGCAAAAAAAATTTTTATTCTTTGACAATGAGATAGCAACTAAAGATACACCAATTAAAACGTAATTTTACAGTTTTATCTTGACTCTTACTTAAATTTTTACTTTGTTATTATTTTGTATGTGAAAAGTATACGGTATAGAATACTTTTAAAAGGAAAAGGGAGTTAAAAGATAGCGGGGGAGTCATTGTATGCGTAAAATAGTGTGTATGTTATGCAAGACCAAATGCTCAATCCGAAATTTGTTCAGCGTGGGCTCATTTTAGTGTTCATCACTTTATTGTTAGATATTCTTTGTATTGCGATCATTTGTCCTGTTTTGCCTGAATATTTTTCTCAATTAACTGGAAAAGAGGTCAGTACATCTTTTGTAGAAAGAGGAAAATTACTTGCAGCTTATTCAGTGATGCAGTTTTTGTTTGCTCCTGTTATTGGCAATCTCTCTGATCGTTATGGTCGTCGTCCTATTTTGCTTCTCTCTATTATCTGCTTTGCTCTTGATAATCTCATATGTGCTATAGCATGGAGCTATTCTATGTTATTTATCGGGCGTCTTTTGTCAGGGATAAGTGGCGCTAGTTTTGCAACTTGTACAGCTTATCTTGCGGATATATCTGATGATAAAACCCGTACACGCAATTTTGGTCTGTTAGGCATTGCATCCGCATTGGGGTTTATTTTAGGATCGTTTATTGGTGGTTTTTTAGGTCAGTTTGGTCCGCGTATTCCGTTTTATTTTGCTGTTGGTTTTTCACTCATTAATTTTATTTTTTCTTGGGTTATGCTTCCAGAAACCCTTTCTTTATGGAATAGGCGCTTTTTTGATATTAAGCGGGCAAATCCCTTAGGTGCTTTTTGGCACCTGAAACAATATCCGATGGTTCTTTGGGTGTTATTGGTCTTTTTTCTTTATTGGTTTGCGGAATCTGTATGGTTAAGCATTTGGGCGTTCATTGCAAAAGAACGCTATGATTGGAGTTCTTTTTCTATTGGACTCTCCTATAGTGTTTTTGGGATAGGCCAATTTATTGTAGTCGCTCTCTTTTTGCCTTATTTTTCTAAACGATGGAGTGATTGGCATATTGTTATAGTGGGGCTTTTGTTTGCCTCCGTTGCTATGCTGGGCTATACATTCGCGACGCAGGGGTGGATGGTTTATATGGTTTGTATGTGTACAATGCTTGAATATCTTGTTCATGCACCTATACGTGCGATTGCTTCAGCGCAGGTACCGACAAATGTACAAGGAGAACTGCAAGGAGCGATGACATCTGTTATTTCATTAAGTTTAACATTTGGTTCTGTTTTTTATGTGTTTCTTTTTGAATGTTTTACAGATAAAAATGCACTGTTTTATTTTTCAGGTGCTCCTTTTGTTGGAGGCTTTTTTCTTCTTGTCGTTGCCACAGTTATTTTTGCCTTGCGGGTACGTTAATTTGTTGAGAGAGGCCGGTACGTACTATTTTGCTAGAAGAATGCACAAGATAAACAAAATGTATCATTTTATAGGCAGAAAGTTTTTTGTGATATTTGTTTAACAAAGTGTTATATAAAATATCGATATCTCCTTTTCATTTAGTGCAAATAATTTTTTTATTTTGTGATATTGTTTGTATAGGGGAGTCCGTATTTTTTCTATTGCTTGCAAATTAATATCCAGTGCTAATGCAGCAGCATATTGAAAACAAAAGATTAAAACGTATCTGCGTTAGATGTATCAGTATTGTATGAACAATTCCAAATTTTATATGGCAAATTGGAAGTAAATATTGCTTATATTTGTTGGCATAACTTCTGGAATCGAAAGAAAACCTCATTTTGGAAGAATATAAAGTTGTAAAATTGAAAAGATGTTTTCTGTTTTGCTATTACTTTTTTATTCGGCTTTACAGTTTTCAAAACCATCTACGGCAATATCTTTTAAAAAGTAGAGATTTGTTGCATTGTCTCACACTTTAATTTCTTTATTCTTTAGGAGGAGTTATGCTTCTCATGCAAAATAGAATGCTTAAAATTGTATTTTCGAAGGTTAGACACTTTACTCTTTTTAAAAATAGTTTTTATCGATACACTTACCTTGCTTGGGGGGAGAAGCCAATGATTTTGATGGATACGACCTTAAGAGAAGAGGAAGGAGAAAAATTTAAGCTATTCAGTGCGCTCTTTTTAGTTTCAGAATGATAAATAATAATACAACTTCAATAAGTTGTAGGTATAAAAATAATATAATTGTGCGTAGGAAGATGATATAATTTAAAGGAGAGAAGTTAAAAGGTGAGGCTTTTTATTTTAAGATATTTTTTTATAATTCATAATGAGATCACAAAAATGCTGAAAGAGGTAGTGGCTGTCTTGTGGTCCAGGAGAAGCTTCGGGGTGATATTGAACAGAAAAAACAGGTTTTCCAATGATTCGAATACCACAGTTTGAACCATCAAAGAGAGAAATATGTGTTTCTTGAACATGTTGTGGTAAAGAGGAAGAATCTACGGTAAAACCGTGATTCATCGATACAATCTCAACTTTTCCAGTGTTAAGGTCTTTAACTGGGTGGTTGGCACCATGATGTCCTTGGTGCATTTTCACGGTTTTTGCACCAACCGTAAGAGCGAGAAGTTGATGACCAAGACATATTCCAAAAATTGGCAAATTATGATCAATTAATGTTTTAATCGTTGGAATGGCATATTGAGCTGTAGCTGCGGGGTCTCCTGGTCCATTAGAAAGAAAAACGCCATCAGGGTTCATTGCCAGAATTTCTTTTGCAGTTGTGTGGGCCGGCACAACAGTAATGCGGGCTTTTTGTGTTGCCATAAGGCGAAGAATATTGCGCTTAATACCGTAGTCAATTGCAATGATATGAAGATTGTGCACATTGTTTGTACCGTATCCTTTATTCCAACTCCATGGTTTTTCATTCCATTGCATTGATGATTGAGATGTCACGTCTTTCGTAAGGTCAAGATTGACGAGACCGTGCCATTTTTGCGCACGTTTCTTTAAAGAAGGAATATCAAAGTTTCCATTAGCATCATGTGCAATGACAGCATTTTGTGCACCTTTTTCACGAATAAGAATTGTGAGTGCACGTGTATCAATACCACAAAGTGCAATAATTTTACGCGTTTTAAGCCATTGATGAAGATTTTCATTGGATCGATAATTTGAGGGATGTGTAATATCTGCTTTGAAAATAGCGCCAACAGCACCATGACAATTGAGAGGAGAGAGATCTTCAATATCTTCGCTATTTGCCCCTACATTTCCTATATGAGGAAAAGTAAAATTAACGATTTGTTGTGTGTATGATGGGTCGGTGAGGATTTCTTCATAGCCTGTGATGGCGGTGTTAAAACACACTTCAGCTTCAGCGATACCTGTAGCACCTGCTCCTTTGCCTTCAATAACGGTTCCATCTGCTAAGACTAAGAGGGCTGTCGGTTTTTTGATACTCCAAGGGTGGCTGGGTGAAGTTTCTTGTATCATAGTATGTATCCACAATTTATTCTCTGAAAGGTATAATGACCAACTTTACACAAAAATCATACCTTTAACAGATGCTGTGTATATTATTCTGGTAACGTTTCGCTTGAAATAGGCAGTATAAGTACATTCCATGAAGAGGTAAAGTCTTGTTTTAGCTTTTCGCAGATCGAGTCCTTAATTATTTTTTTATCTTCCATTGCAAGATGGATAAAGATTGGTTAAAAGGCATATTCTTCTTGAACAAAATTGGATAAATTTATGTTGCGTAACCAGATTGATGGGGCTCTTAGGGCTGCTTTGAAAGTGCAAGATAGTGCGCGTCTTGCTACACTTCGTTTAATGAATGCTGCAGTTAGAGATCGTGATATTCTTTATTATGATGAGGGGAAGCTAGAAGTGGATGATCAGCAGATACAGTCTGTTTTCACTAAAATGCTTCAACAGCGTGAAGAATTGATGCGAGCCTATAAAGAGTCTGGTTGCTTGGAATTGGCAGAGAGAGGACAAGCAGAAATAGAAGTTATTCGTGAATTTCTTCCCTATCAACTTAAGGAGATGGAAGTAGAACAGGTTCTTTGTGAAGCTTTGGCACAAACAAAGGCTGAAAAATTACGCGATATAGGTAAGGTGATGGCGTGGCTTAAGGAACGGTATGCGGGGCAAATGAATTTTTCTAAAGTGTGCAATAGTCTTCGTAAAAAATTGCAATAGATCTTGTTAATTCAAGGGGATGGGAAAATATTTTTTATTGTGCGTCACCTTTATAAATCAGTAGGATGTTGATAAATATCATTTATTTTTTATATACATACTATTATCAAAAAAATATTTTTTTGAAATCAACGAAGTTTTTTTGGCTCTTATAGAGCAATAAACATTCTTTTATGTATTATATTTTTCTGTTCTTCAAAGCTGTTAGATCATTAAAAAACAAAAAGGTTATAGAGTTTTTACTTTTTAAAAAAGATCTATTATTTGCACTGTTAAAAATTTTAAAACAGGATGATTAAGTTAATTGATACAGATTTCCAATTTTGGGGAGTGTATTATTGTCTTTTTTTGCTGTTTCAAAGCATTTGTTTGATAAAGAGTTACCATATTTAGAGTAGTGATTATTCGGTAAGAAATTTAAATATAGATGGTTTTATCAATATGGCTTGTATCTTTTTAATTCAAGTGCTGGTTTTAATGATAAGAAAATCAGAATTTTAGAACGTTTTTTCTAGGGAAGAGATTTTTTAAGCTGAGTTTATGAAATAAAAGGATATTTTGAAAAGAAATCTTTGTTTTTAATGTGTTCTTGAGATAATTTTGAAATTCTTTTCTCTGATTAAATCCCTTATAAGCTATATAAAATCTATAAATTATGCAGAATAAAATGAGTAACCTCTATTTGTGGGGATACAGTGGTGAATCTGTTAAAAATAGTTCAGTTAGCAACAATGGCTTACCCGTTAACCGCAAACGGGAACGGCGTGCCCATAGTGCACCTTGTTGACCAATATGAATGTAATCGCGGGTTAATTTGTCATTGTTAAATAAATAATGTCCTAGAGGTACAGTTCCCAAATGCATCAAGGCTTGATTGTGTAGGAGGGTTTCTTGTGGAATTACAGTGCGTCCAAGGAGCCAAGGTTTATTATCTCCCATTAATATGATTTCGCGTAGCCAATAACGCGCACTTTCGGGGAGATGCTCTGCTTCTTCTGTTAATTTATCTTGCGTAATAAAACATTCGCGTTGTGGTTGAACTTGGAGGCAGGTACAATATTTCTTTAATCGAAGCGTCATCGAGCCCGATTCCATGAGCCAATCGCGAACGTTTTCTGGTATTGGAGGATTTTGATCAGAGAACCACGTTAGAGGCGGTAAGATGGAATCTTCAAGATCAGACATCGTTTTACTCCACAGCTAAAGTCTTATTCCATATGTTATGTTGGGTTAAATAGATAGCTCTATTGTAATACAAGGAGTATAAAAGCAGCAAGATTTTAACAGGAAGATATCAAAGGGAAAGTCGATTGCAAAGGTCTTTAAAAGAAGATATGCGGGAAGTATATATTATAGGATTATTTTCATTAAAAAAGCAAAATAAGGTATTATGTTTTATCCAAGGCGCTTTCACAATGCGTTACGGAAATTTCTTTATCGCATGAGAGCAATGGGAAAAATGTTTCGTACTTTAAAATTCGTTTGTAACGCATATAAAGAAGAGCTAAAAATTCATCTATGCAAGATGATATAAAGAGGAAGTTTTAAGAGGAACAAAACTTTATTTTATACTTTAGAAAGTGAAGAGGTATTCAAATCTTTTGAATTGAGATGTAAAGGGGATCGTATTCTTTATAATCAAGAAATTTATATTAATGCATATATTTTTGAAAAATTTAAAATATATTATATTATTAAAATTGTTTAAAAATTACTTCACATAACATAATTTGTAGTAATTCTATAATAAAGTTACATTAATATTATTTCATATTTATTTTATATACTATTTTCTTTCATAGATTAGAAAAAATTCTTTATCATTTTGTTCTTACCGTCTCTCTTTATTTCTTAAGATGCAAAAAAGCTCTTCGAGTTTTCTTGGTAAAAAGGGTATTGTTGATAGAGTGTATAGGTATTAGCATTATACGGTAGAATTTTTAATCATCGTTAGTGATTTTTGTAACCTTATGAATTGTTATTACAGTGAGATATGCTGGATTTGCGCACGTGGTACAAAAATCAGTTCGTATTTCGTTAAAATAACGCAACATATCTCTCCTGATATGCGTAAGTTTATATAGGTATGAAATGGTGCGTTATAAAGTTCTTTGCTGCATTTCGTTTTATAATACGGTGATAGTGTATGCCTAAAATCGCAGCTTAAGCATCTCATCATCATATCAAAATTGGTAACACCAAGTTACAAGAAAATATTTCAAACTCTGCTAGTTGTTTCCTAGTTTTGTATTGAATTCCAAAAGGTGTAAAAAATAAATACTCTATGATCGAATTTTTTGTCCTATCCATATAAGAATACAGGCTCCTATAAAACCTGAAATAAGATAGCCAAGCCAACCAGCAAAACTTACACCTAAAAGACTAAAAAGAAAGCTTGCTAGCGCAGCGCCAATAATCCCTAAGATAATATTTAACAATATTCCTGTTTGGCTTTTCATAATATACTGTGCAGCCCAACCTGCAATCCCGCCGATAACAATAGCTGCAATCCAGCCGATGTTTGCATTTTCCATGATACCCTCCTTTGCCTGAATTTAAATTGTAACTAGAGTAAACTTTGTAAAAATCAAGGTTTATTCCTTTTTTACCCAGTGGAAAGGATATTGCTTTTAGATATTTTACTTATTACTTTCCTTTATATTAAAATAATATTCACATTTGTATCATAATAATACTTAATAAGTATAAATATATAATACATTTTAATTTATAAACAAATTAATTAATTTAGAAATATGAATAAAATAAGAAAATATTAGTGAAAATGTTTTAATAACTCATAAAGTGTATTTATAAGCTTTTTAAAGCTCTCTCTTAAATTGAAAAAAACAACTGTGATTAAAGCAATAAGTAAAATGGATATTTAAAAGTTTGGAGCTTGCCAATTGATATCAATGATGTTTGAAATTAAAACTGCTTTGTTGACACGTTATAGCGTGGCTGTATAGGTTTAACCTCTACAGATCTTGATATAAATATTGCATTTTTGTGGGGTTTTGCATTCCTTATAGAGCATTTCTGTTTTGCTGCTACTGTGAAGCGATCCCCTTTTTACAAGGCGAGTTTAGGTTGGAACTATCATACTCTTGACCTACTCTTTATGTGTTTAACAGTCTTGGCTTTGAGATGGTTAGGCATTTTTATGTCTTTCTTCAAGAGTTCTATTCTACATGCTGCTTTGTTTGTAATGTGCAAGCAAATGACTTTGAGCAATTCATCATGAATAGATTTTAAATGAAAGAAATTTACGATGAAGAAAGCTCATTTAAATTGTCAAATAATAAGATGTTTTGATTAAATCAATATCTTGACCATATTCAAAATTGAATAATCGATGTGATGTGTGTTCTATTCAAGTTATTTGAAAAGTTTAAGTTTTTTCTGTTTGTTCTTCAGCAGGGGTGCGTAGACGAGAACTTTGAAGAAGTCCCTGTTCTTCTAAAATGGGGTAGATCATTGAGGTCAAAAGAGAGTTGATTTGTTTGAGGTCGCGCACAGTGTCGAGATGAAGACTGGATGATTCTACATTTTTGAGATCCCCTTCACGCAGACGTTTAAAATGTTTTAAACTCATCTCTTTTTCTAAGTTTCGTAGTTGATCTTTTTTTTGTACCAATAGGTGTGCAGTATGTGTATCACGTGAGACGAGAACGTTAAATGCTATATGCGCGTTGGCTAGTACAATGGCGTGGAAACGAAGGAGATCACTCCAGCCCTCGCTGCTGAACTGTAAACCTTTTTGTTGTTTCTTTTTAACCAGCATCAGCATATTATGAATAATGATATCGCCTGCTTGGTCTAATTTTATACAGGCGCCTAGAAGTTCTTGCGTTTGAAAAGCTTCTTCGTCAGATAATTTTTGTCCCGCTAATCGTGCAAGATAAAGTTTGATGGCGATATGTTTTTTGTCCAATATGGTGTTGAGTTGGTTGAGTTCACGAATAATATTGGGATCAGGATTTTCATAAAGTCCCATGATTTTTTCTAGCATGATGTCTACAAGATCACAAATATGAATGACTTCACGCATGACATTTGAGAGAGCGAGAGTTGGGCGTTCAAGAACACTGTCATCAAGAGCCGTTTGATCGGATAAATTGAGCGTTTTGTTAGCTTGCATTTTTTTTGCACTTATATTCACGATCTGAGTGGTTAATTTTAAAACCCATTTTGAAAGTGGTATTCCAGCAAGGAGAATGAAAACATTAAAAATGATATGGGCGTTGATCACTTGAGTAGGGGCGTTATTGCCAAGCCATGTGATGGGAGGGTGAAAGGAGAGAAATAAGATAAGTATAAGGATTGAACCGGCCCCACGCATGAGTAAGTTTCCTAAGGGAACGAGGCGGGTATTAGGAGAGGCGTTGCGCGTTAAAAGTGGTGCTATAAGAGAAGAGCCAAAGTTGACACCAAGAACCATGACAACACAGAGTTGCGTATGAATAAGATCGTAATTGGCAAAATTGACCAGCAAAATGATTCCTGCGATGGATGAATGTAAGAGGTAGGTTAAGCCAGCAGCCAACAAAAAAGAGGAAACAGGATCGGTTGAAAGATAACGAATGATGCTAGGCAAAATTTCGCTTTCACGTAAAGGTTCTGTCGCTGTACTTATCATCTCTAAAGATAAAATCAAAAGACCAATACCGATGACAATACGTCCTATTTGACGCCATTCACGTTTTTCTGTTGTCATGAAGATACAAGTGCCCATTAAAAGACACAAGGGCACAACAAGAGTGAGGTCATAGGTGAGAATTTTTACAACGATTGCTGACCCTAATTCTCCTCCACGTACAGCCATAAGTCCTGCTACTCCAGAGACAAAACCAGATTCAACGAAAGAACCAACGAGGAGCGTTATTGCTGTAGAGCTTTGTAAAATCATTGCTGTAAAAAGTCCAAAACTTACAGCAAACAATGGTTTTGAAATGACGTGGCACATTTTATATTTAAGTCTGTCACCATAGGCGCGTTCAATTCCTGTGCGCACCATGCGTGTGGCCCAGAGAAGTAAAGAAATAGCGCCGGCAAGATGAAGGAGTACCAATGAACCATTCATGATACTTTATTCTTTCTTTGTTGTTGTGAATGTGGTTACTTCAAAATTAATAAATTGAAGTTTATTGTTTTTATTTCACTTTTGCTTTTAATACTTGATTAAAATCATAACCGCTTGGATTTTGAAAAACCTTTAGACCAAAACAGGGCAGAATAGAATAAAGGTGATCAAAAATATCGCCTTGAATTTGTTCATAGTCTATCCAAACGGTGGTGTTCGTAAAGCAATAGATTTCTAAGGGTAAACCATTTTCTGTAGGAGGTAATTGCCTTGCCATATAGGTCATATTAGGGTTGATATTTAGATGCTGTTGTAGATAAGCAAAAACATAAGCACGAAAAGTTCCAATGTTGGTTAAACGGCGCGTATTGGCTAAGACATCATGATTTTTATCTAATTGAGCATTCCATTGATCAATTTCTGCTACTTTTTGCGTGAAATAATTTTCTAATAAATTAAATCGAGAAAGATATTTTTGTTCTTCTTCTGTGAGAAAATGGATACTTGATTGATCAATAAAAAGGGAGCGTTTGATGCGTCTGCCACCTGATTCTTGCATGCCACGCCAATTTTTAAAAGGGTCGGTCACAAGTTTACGGATAGGAACTGAGGTGATGGTGTTGTCGAAATTTTGAACTTTAACAGTATGCAAGGCAATTTCAATAACATCACCATCGGCACCGAGATTGGGGATTTCAATCCAATCTCCAACGCGAACCATATCAGTGGATGAAATTTGAATACCGGCAACGAGAGAAAGGAGCGTATCTTGAAAAATTAACATGAGAACCGCGGCCATTGCACCAAGACCGGAGAAGAGAATAAGAGGGGAGCGG
This sequence comes from Bartonella sp. CL436QHHD, assembly GCF_042195105.1. Classification (NCBI taxonomy): domain Bacteria; kingdom Pseudomonadati; phylum Pseudomonadota; class Alphaproteobacteria; order Hyphomicrobiales; family Bartonellaceae; genus Bartonella; species Bartonella sp. CL436QHHD. The sequence goes on from NZ_JBHINR010000065.1 coordinate 24,605, forward strand.
TCAATCAATGTAGCAACCATTAAAATTGTTGCAACAGCAAAAAGTGCAATTTTAGCAATTTGAATATAACCTTTTATTGGTTTTAGTCGTGCTGTTGGTCGTTGTTCGTAAAGGATGTTAATGACATTGAGACAGGAAGAAATTGTCAGGACAACAAAAAAGATAATGAAGGCGTTGGCAACATTACCGATGACAGTGCTAAATGCATCGGGCAATGTTGGAATAAAATTAACACCAATTGAAAGAATAAAAGCTGAAGTGATATTTGCCATGTATTGAATAGCATTATTAATATCGATCGTTGTATTTTTGGGGAGAAAAGAAGAGAGTTTTTTTGCTCCGTGAATAAGTAATTTTCGTCCTAGAAAGTTCACTAAAAGGGCAGCTATAGTAAGAATAATAAGCCAAGAAATAGCCTCTAACCACGGATATTGAACAATAAATTCGATCACTTTTTTATTCTCCATTTCTAAAAATATATGCAGTTGAGGGTTTAAAATTTTACAACTGCTTAAGAGGAAGTATTGGAATTATGCTCTAAAGTCGTTAAATATGCAAAAAAGAATTTTCAAACTCTGTGAGAGATAATGCGTTTTCCGCCCGATTTCCTTAATGAACTGCGTACGAGACTCCCAATTTCAACAGTGATTGGGCAACGGGTGGATTTTGATCCTCGAAAAAGTAAGCCTTCACGGGGAGACTTTTGGTGTTGCTGTCCATTTCATGGTGAAAAAACGCCAAGTTTTCATTGTGATGATCATAAAGGGCGCTATTATTGTTTTGGTTGTGGTGTAAGTGGAGATATTTTTACCTTTTTGTGTGAGCTTGATGGATTGCACTTTTCAGAAAGTGTAGAGCGTTTGGCTGATTTTGCGGGAATAAAACTCCCTATTTTGGATTCACAGAGTCATAAACGTCAACTGGAAAAAGCTGACCTTTATGATGTGATGAAAATTGCTACAGATTTTTTCCAATATAATTTACGCGATAAAGAAGGTACGCAAGCACGTCGTTATCTGGATGCACGTGGTGTTACACCAGAGCTTGTAGAGCGTTTCCGCATTGGTTTTGCACCGGTAAGGCGTACAGCTTTGAAAGAAGCTTTGAGTGCACGGGGCATTTCAATAAAGCAAATGGAAGAATGTGGGCTTCTCTCAGTGCATGAGGAGAGCGCGGATTCTTATGACCGATTTAGAAATCGCATTATGTTTCCTATCGAAGATTTGCGCGGACGTGTGGTGGCTTTCGGAGGGCGTGCATTAGAGAAAGAGACACGAGCAAAATATCTCAATAGCCCTGAAACAGTGCTGTTTCATAAAGGAAATATACTTTATAACGCGGCAGCAGCTCGCAAAAATAGTCGCTTTGTTGGCGATGAAAAAATTCATTCACTTCTTGTTGTTGAGGGGTATATGGATGTCATTGCATTGACTAAAGCTGGTTTTGAAGGAGTCGTAGCGCCCTTAGGGACAGCATTAACGGAAGCGCAAATTGAGCTTTTATGGCAGATGGGGAAGGAGCCCATTTTGTGTTTTGATGGTGATGATGCTGGTTTAAAAGCTGCTTTTCGTGTTGCTGATCGTGTGTTGCCTCTTTTAAAGGCTGGGGTTTGTGTACGCTTTGTTTTGTTGCCACAAGGGAAAGATCCTGATGAAATTGTTTGTGCTGGTGGAGCACAGCTTTTTTCTTCTTTTTTGCAAAAGGCAATTCCTTTGAGTGAGCTTTTATGGTGGCGAGCTACCTATGGAAAGCATTTTGAAATTCCAGAGACACGAGCAGCGCTAGAAAAACAACTGAAACAACAAATTTTTACGATTAAGGATGAAGATGTCCGCCGTTATTATTTGCAAGATGTAAAAAAACGCCTTTTTGATTTTTTTCGTCCCTCTTTTTCGAAAAAAAAGGGGGGAGGGCGATATGATCAATCTTCACCAAATAGGACCTTTAAAGATCAAACCTTTTCTCTGTTAGCAAATTCTGAAATAGTACGAAATTCTTCGCAATCTATTCCTTTGCGTGAAGCAGTGATTTTACTCACTTTAGCTTACTATCCTGAGTTGTGGTATGAAAATTTTGAAATTCTTTCTGAGTTAGAATTAAAAAATACTCAATTGATAACTCTTCATCAAGCTATGTTGGAAATTCTTGGGGACCAACAGCTTCATGATAAAGAGACGATGGTTGCATTCTTAGAGAAAAGAGAACAAAAAGCTCTGTTAGAGCGTATGAAACATCTTGTGCAAAATATTGGTATGCGTATTATCCTTGGTGGAGCCCCTATAGAAGATGCACGTGCTATATTAAAACAAGCTGTCTACTTGCATCTTCAAGAACACCACCTACATAAGAGATTACAGGATATTGAAGAGCAACTTGTAGAAAATCCTAAGAGTGAGGTTTTTGATCTGCTTCGTGAGGTAAAAAATGAGCTGGAGCAGATGCAGGCAACAGAAGCGTTAATTGAAGGGTTTGGAAGTTGGTTGGATGAAAAAATAGACGGGAATACACAAGATACGATAAAATGATTCGCTTTTTTAATGCGAATCAGTCACTTAAATTTTAGATGAGGAACTTTATGTGGAGTGACATTTTTATAAAGATGACAATTAAATTTTAGAAAAAGCGGGTAAATTTTAGGAAAAGCGGGAAATTGGTTCTTACGATAGGGTACAGAGATTATCTCAGAAGGGCTGAGAGGTGTCGGGGAAACTTCTGGAGTTTTCCCGCGTTTTTGTCTGGATGTCGAGTTTGTCTGGATGTCAGGGCATATACAAAATGTATTCTTTCCAATAGTAATCTCTTAAAAGGAAGTATATATGAGTAACTATTGGTAGATTTTAGTGAGAACAAACAAACTGGTCACATGGAAACTATGGTTACATGGAAACTGTGAAGTGATCGAGTGGAGTTATGGTATGGCAACAAAGGTTAAACAGAAAGATAATGCAGAAGTAACAAGCCAAGCGAGTTTGGATAGTCCTCTTCTTGATTTTTCTGATGATGCCATCAAGAAAATGATTAAGCTTGCCAAAAAAAATGGTTACGTAACAATGGATGAACTCAATGCAGTTCTTCCTTCTGACGAGGTTACATCCGAACAAATTGAAGATATCTTGGCGATGTTCTCTGAGATGGGGGTTAATGTTGTGGATGATGAGGATGAAGTTGAGTCTGAAAATTATGAAGAAGAAGTTACGGTAGAGGGTGGTGATTTAGTAGAAGCCTCTAGCCACGCAATTGCAACGACAACGAATAAACGCGAAGTAACAGATCGTACGGATGATCCGGTGCGTATGTATTTGCGTGAGATGGGAGCTGTTGAGCTTCTTTCGCGGGAAGGCGAAATTGCCATTGCTAAGCGTATTGAAGCAGGGCGTGAGACAATGATTGCGGGACTTTGTGAGAGTCCTTTGACTTTTCAGGCTCTTATTATCTGGCGTGACGAGTTAAAAGAGCAGCGTATTCTTCTTCGTGAAATTATTGATCTTGAAACGACTTATGCTGGTCCAGAAGCAAAGCAGGCTCCTATTATTGAGCGAAGTGAAGTTGATAAGACGGTAGAAGAAAAAATGTCTTCTGGTATACGTAATATGGGGGAGAGCGCAGGAGAGAGAAATATTGAAGACGATGATGAAGAAGACGATGACGATGTTAACTTATCGCTTGCTGCAATGGAAAATGAGCTTTGTCCTCAAGTTATGGAAACATTGGATTTTATTGCTCAAACCTATGTGAAATTACGAAAATTACAAGATCAGCATGTTGAAAGCAGTTTGGCAGAGCGTAAAGAGGGGGCCCTTACTTCTTCTCAGAAGAAGAAATATATTCAATTAAAGGGTGAGTTGATTCAAGCAGTAAAATCTCTTTCTTTAAACCAAAATCGTATTGAAGCTTTGGTTGAACAGCTTTATGACATCAATAAGAGATTGATTCATAATGAAGGTAAGCTGAAACGGATTGCCAATAGCTATGGCATTGGCCATGAGGACTTTTTAAAAGAATACCAAGGGCGTGAATTGGACGCAGATTGGATGAATTATATTGCTGCTTTGCCTACACCTGGTTGGAAAGAGTTTTCGGTGCGTGAAGCAAAAGAAATCCAAAAACTGCGAAGTGAGATACAAAATCTTGCGCAAGAAACGGCTATTTCGATTGGTGAATTTCGTCGGATTGTTATGCAGGTGCAGAAAGGTGAACGCGAATCAACTATTGCGAAAAAAGAGATGGTAGAATCTAATTTGCGTCTTGTTATTTCAATTGCAAAAAAATACACTAATCGTGGTTTGCAGTTTCTTGATCTTATTCAAGAAGGCAATATCGGTTTGATGAAGGCTGTGGATAAGTTTGAATATCGGCGCGGCTACAAGTTTTCAACTTATGCAACATGGTGGATTCGTCAGGCTATTACACGTTCAATTGCTGATCAGGCACGTACAATTCGTATCCCTGTTCATATGATTGAAACAATTAATAAAATCGTTCGTACCTCGCGTCAGATTCTCCATGAAATTGGACGAGAACCAACACCAGAAGAATTATCTAGCAAGCTTTCTATGCCGTTAGAAAAAGTACGAAAAGTTCTTAAAATTGCAAAAGAACCTATTTCTCTCGAAACGCCTGTTGGTGATGAAGATGATTCCCATTTGGGTGATTTTATTGAGGATAGGAATGCGTTATTACCAATTGATGCAGCTATCCAAGCTAATCTGCGAGATACGACAACACGCGTTCTTGCTTCATTAACACCGCGGGAAGAACGTGTTTTGCGGATGCGTTTTGGAATAGGGATGAATACAGATCACACGTTGGAAGAAGTAGGACAACAATTTTCAGTTACAAGAGAGCGTATTCGTCAGATTGAAGCAAAGGCACTTCGTAAATTGAAACATCCTAGCCGTTCACGAAAATTGCGCAGTTTTCTCGATTCTTAAATAAAGGAATTCTTGTGCATTTTAATAACTTCCTCTTTCTTCTTAATGAAGGGGGGGAGGTGCGTCATGTTGTACTTGGATACTTTCTTGAGAAAAACATGGGAAGAATTTGAATAATCTAGAAAGTTTGCGATGTTTAATGTTTTTCTTAGCTTTGGGGCTTTATACTTCTCTGTCTCAAAAGAATAGATATAGGGCAAAGGGTGTTTATGGAGTAGAGAGTAGGGGGGCTTTCAAGAAATGAACGATAAAAACATTACTTTGCGTATAGCGCAGCTCGTTTTTTAAGAAATGGGATCTATTAGGAATAAACTTATATTGCAACATACGGACTTTTTGATGAAAAATGTGTATTCTTTTGCGGGATTTTTCTATCATTTTAGGTGACGCATTTTATTCTTTGTCAGTTTATAAAGAGATTTTTCAATAGGTTATGTTCATTTATATGCGCTATTTTTTGAATATTCTCTTTTTATTCAGATAGATTTTAAGAACATGGTTTAAAGTATACATTGAGTTGAATCTTTTTAAGAGACAGAAATAGATGAAATTATAGAAATTAAACGTTTTATTTTTATAGATCGTCTTAATTAAAAAAGGTGTGTTTGAGTTTATGAGTGGAGAACTCCCCTTTTGGAAAGTAAAAAAATTAGAAGAGATTTCCATTTCTGAGTGGGAGAGCCTTTGTGATGGCTGTGGCCGTTGTTGTCTCCATAAAGTTGAGGACGACGATACGGGTGACCTTTATGCAACCAGTATTGCTTGTCGTCTTTTAGATGGGGAAACTTGCAGGTGTCGAGATTATGCTCATCGTAAATCAATTGTACCAGATTGTATGTCGCTAGACATTACGACAGTTAAAACAGCGCGTTGGCTTCCAGAAAGTTGTGCTTATAGATTAATTTATGAGGGAAAAGATCTTCATTGGTGGCATCCATTAGTATCAGGAGATTGTCAGACGGTACATACAGCGCGTATTTCTGCACGCGGACAAATAGAGGTTTACGAAGACGAATTATTATCTGAGGAAGAATATCTTTATCACATTACTGGTCTTCTACGTGAAGGCCAGTAATGTAATTTTTATACAACTGTTTGTGACTTAATCGATCGCAAAGACTACAGTGACGCTCACGTTATAATTTAACTCACCACCTGCAAAATTTGTATTTGCGTAGCTGACATCTGCTGCTCTACTCATGAGACGTGGTGTTGGGTGATAGTAATCATCCTTTTCATTGATTTCAATAATTTTTCCTAATTTTAAATCGGCCGCTTGCGCTATCGTTTGCGCTTTTTCAATGGCTTCAGTAATGGCTTTTTTACGTGCTTCTTGATAAAATGGCTTTGTATCTGCGTTGGTAAAAGTAATGCCGTTAACTGAATTAACACCTAGTGACATCGCTTGATCAAAGATTTTACCAGCATTGGTAAGATCACGAATGCGTACGGTTAAAGAATTTGAAACATGATAGAGTTTTTCATTATTCTTTTTTTCGTGCTGTTTATCAGAGGTTGACTGATAAATGGATAAGCCTGATGTTTGCAAATCATTTGCTTTGATACCATTGTTTTTAAAAGCTTTTATAATATCATTGATGGATTGATTATTGGAAGCTAATGCCTTTTGGGCAGTTTTATCATAGGTAACAACGGCTAGATTAATAATTGCCATATCCGGTGCGGCTTGACTTTCTCCGATTGCTGTCACTGTAATTGTTGCATTTTTCATTTTATTTTCTTCAGCATAAGCACGTACAGTCAACGATGTGGTTAAGAGTGTAAATGCTAATATAACTGTTTTAACCAGAGAACCCTTCAGTGGTTGAATTTTCTTTTCTATCATATCTATACCTTTATATTTGTCAGTTAATTATTCTCTCATTTTTAAGAGTTTTTGTAAAGAAATTAGAGCACTGAAAAAAAAACCAATAGAAAAGAGAAAAAGATGGGTTATAATCTTTGTCAGCTCTTGTATCATAGGGCATTTTAGTTTAGAGAGAAACAACCTATGTGGGGCCTGTAGCTCAATTGGTTAGAGCCAGCGGCTCATAACCGCTTGGTTGGGGGTTCGAGTCCCTCCGGGCCCACCAATAGGGAAATATCCAATAGAAAAATGGATCGCTTATATAAAAGTTTTGAGATTCTACCTTTTTCGTTTTTTTTTATTTATTTTCCTGTTTGTTCTAAAATCCTTTAGTCGTTGTTTGTTTCATTTTTTTTCTCTCAGTCACTTTAATATAAAGTGAGGGTATATTTTTTTAGTCTCATCAAAGAAGTTCTCTCATTTGCAACATTGTAGCATTTTGATTAACTGATATGTGTCGCTATTTACTTGCTTAATTCATATACTGTTTTGTACTTTTCCTGTGTGATGTGCTTCATAAAATAGAAGACTAAAAGCTTCATTAGATAAATTTATTTATACTTGTTCTGCAAATAAACAGATCTCAATAAAACAAATTTTAAAGATTGGACCTGTTCAGAACAAATGGCTCAAAAAACATTTAGTGTAAATTTGCTTTTTTCTAAGTGATGTTAATGTCTTTTAGACGTTCGAATAGCATCATCGTGATGAAAGGTTGTATATAAGAGAATGTGATCTATAGGCGTTCATATGTATCATGGGGTCAACGATGATAACATTTGTTGATATTTTCTTTTTCCCAAGAAAGGAGTTCTATTTGATTTTTGAGAAATATTGTTCATAGTGACGGAGGCGTGTTCTTTGAAAAGAATTTCATCAATTGTTCTTTGAAAAATCAATTGAGTGATTGTTTCTATCGCTTTGCATCATCCAGATTTTATTGTAATAAGCATTTTATTATTCTGTAAGAAATGTTTTCTATGATATTAAAAAAATCGTTAAAATGCCATTTTCTGTCTTTGTGTATTTTTTTCTTAATGTTCAAATTATAGAGTTTTCATGTGATCCGAATTATTATTGAAGAGCAGATGTCTTTTTTAATTTTACTCTCATAAGGGATTGGCAATATTGCGGTAAACCTACCACTTTTTTGTATTGCTAACCTTTTTCTCGTATTGATCGTGTTTTATCTTTGTTATGAGTTTTCTCTCTTATGAAAAAGTATTGGCAGGGAGGGTGATTTTTTTTTGTAAAAGTACACTTCTTCTTCAAAATCATACTTTGACAATATAATTCTTCATTTGCATAAGGGAATTTCTCTTGCATAAGGGAATTTCTCTCTTGTTGTAAATCTGCATACAATTTACCTACAAAGATTGTGCGTGGTGATTCGTTTTATTTTTTAAGAGTATCATTTTTGCTTATGATAGAGACTTATATTAGTATTTACAAAGTGCGTTTAGAGGGGAGGTTACCTGTAAACGTGTTACAGAGTTTTAGGTAGTGTGACTCTGTTTATAAGAATTTATTCCTATAACATTGTTATATTCTTGCTTTGCAATATTGTTAAAAAAACATAGATGGTGCTATGTAGAATAAATTGTGATGTATTTTTTTCAAAAAAGCTTTTTCGTGTTCTCTTATATAGAGTTCAGGAGTGTCTTCAGGGATATTTTCACATTAGTTTTCATTGGTCCGAATCGCAAGATCTGCGTAACATTATTCGCGTTTTTGATAGATTATACCAATTTTCATAAGTAAGGTCTGGGTCGTGTGATGCTTTCTGTTTCACCATGGTACATGACTAATAGAACTTCATCTGATTTTGTAAAATAAGTTTGTACACAATTGCTTCCATACTGCCTATTGCAAATATTTTTTTCTAAGGTATGAGATATATTTGAACGCTTTAGCGTTATATAGTTTGACTACATGGAGTATGACTATGAAGAATGATAAAAAATTTGAAACAACTTTATCTGATATTATTGTGAAATGGGAGTCTTTATCGACGTCTCAAAAGCAAGCGATATTGGATAAAGTAGAAAATTCTACAGATTCTACAGATTCTGCTCATTCAACAGAACATTTAAGGCTTCAATCTTCTTTTTATCTCCAGACGAAATCAAAGTTATGAGTTTTAAATCTTCATCGGAGATGTTGAAACCAGTTATTACATATATGGCACTAGCATTTCCCAGTGTGTTCAAAATAGCCATGAGTTTATCTACAGAAGGCCTCTTTCCCCCATTTATCATTTGTTGGACGTAATTTTGTCCACAGCCTGCAGCTCTGCTTATTTCAATCATTGTTCGTCCGTCACTTTTTATCAATTCAACTAAGCGTTGGAACCAATCTTTTTCAGTCTTTGTCATTTTTAGACCTTTACATATTTACGCTATAGCGTTAATATTGCGTTGCGAATCCAGAATATATGATACAAGGAGCGTGAAAATATCCATGTGTAGCTCTTCGCTAAGGAAGCATATAGAGTTGTTTTTAACTAATAACAAAATGTCCCCATACACTTTCAGATTCGAATCAATAAAAATGGTTGCTTAGTTCCACGGTTGTGAAAAAGTAAATGTGTATACCAGAAAGGGCGATACACACTCGTATGTTTATGAGATTTCACTGTGATAGTATACGTAGCAGCATTATAAATCAAGATATACCCCAACATCAGAATTTGTAAAAAAAATTCTGCGTTGAGGTAGTATGTGAATATAACGAAGCTTTAGAGCCTTAAGAGATAGGATAATGGCTGTAGAAAAAATGTAAATTCATAGGCAAAGAATACTGATTTCTCCTTTATTGTAATAAATTAGATCACTATCAGATGGTATATCGTATATATGCATTAAAAAATTGGGAAATATCAAAAAAGTGATCTTGGATATTTTATTAAACAGGAAGGTAATCTGATCCACAAAGGTGGTTGTTTGGTAGAATTATACATTCGATCAATGCCCTTATGGGGATGAGTGTGTTTTTATGATGCTGCGGTTTATAATGAAGTCTGTGTTTACAATGATATTGTTATTTATAACAATGCATTAACATATGGTTGTGTAGTCGTTCGTAAGAGTTTGCATGTTTATGAAAAATAAGAACTTTATCGTTATTTGAATATGAGTGGAGATGCATATGTTTACGCTAATGCGGTCTTTTTTGATCAAGTTTTGAATGTTCAATGTATTGAATTTTATGGTGATACTCGTGATTGTAGAAAGGCTCGAGTTTATAATGATGCTTTAGTTTATGGTGATGTAAAGATTTGTGGGAAGGCAAAATTTTACAGAAATGCTGTGCTTTGTGACAGTGAAGATTTTTGTAATAATGAAAAACTTTCATATAGCCGCATTCCACATGGCGTAAAAAGGAAGATAGGAACGATTTGGGCAAGGCTTTTATGATTGCATTGCGTCGTTAGTTTTATTTGACGTTCCTTATTTTTGTATTTTGTGTCAATAAATGTGTCGCAAATAATTGGTGTGAGTGTAGATTTAGCCGCTTTCAGAGATTTGTTTGCGCCATTGATCAATGCTTTAATGGAGAAAATAAGAATGCCGAGAGTGATTGTTCACACTTGGAACATGCAATTTATTGCATTCTTTTTTTGATTGAGGATGAAATAAATTGGTCAAGATGATCACTTGAGCGACAATTAAGGGAGATCCAAATGAGTGTAAACGAAATTTTATTGGGAGCAATGGTTGTTGTTTTGTTGTGCAGCGGGGTTATATTTCGGTTTTCTTTATATTATCGCAGTCAAGTGAAAATTTTAAAAGAGGAATCTAGAAGAATAAAGCATGAGTTTTTAAGAGATTCTATGAAGATGACTGAAGAACGAGATAGAGCTATTAGAGAGCAAAGTATGGTGATTAAAAGACGTGACCAAGCAATTGAAAAACTGAAAAAACAAATTAAGCAATATGAAAAAAATGAAAAGAAATATAAAAAAATGCTTAAATCTGAAGATGATAAAGAGTGATTGTATTCATATTTTGCATTAAAGGGTTTGAAAATGTGTTAGGAAGATTGGAATGACGAGAGAGATAAACTTTAATGAAGCCAATTATGGTGCTGATGGAGATATTGTATTAGAAGAGAATATTCAAGTTTACTCTGATTTTATGAAAACATTTAAGTTTATAAGACAGAGCGTCGTTGGTCATAAAATAAGAGTTTATGATGATAAACCAGTTTATAGGTAGGCTGGTTATTAAAAAGCGCGTCTATACAATCCAGAAATTTTATATTATTGCTGGAAACAATTTTGCACGTTCCTTTTAGATGTAAGGTATAAATGCTACGATAGTTTCAGCTAATAGGTATAAAAAATTGCATGATAATAGGAAGAAAGAGATATTTGCTTTTTATGAAGATGAAATGGGTAAGTCAGTTATGATTATCAGATACAGAAGAGGAATATGAACGTAAAAGATATTAATATCTTGTAGAGTAATTATATCTCTCATTGATGTTTATCTTCTCTTCATGTGCGTTTATTTTTTATGAAAAATACAAGACTTAAGAGATTTTCTTTTTGATAAAGGCTATAGAGATTTGTGTGTGATTGAAAATAAACACATAATCTGTAAGAATATGACTGTTATTTGTAAGCGTCAGAAATAATACAAAAAACGCCCTCTCATTGAGGGAAAAACAATCACTGTTCATTTGTCACAAAAATAACTCAACATACCATTATACAAAATAAACGCTTGTTTTAATGGTAAAGAACGTTAGGATTGTAGTTCTCTAATAAGAGCCTTATGTGTAACTTCTTTTATTTGCTCAATATTGATTAGGATATCTTGTTTTGTTGGATAGCCTTTACTAGAAAAAGCAATTTTTTGTGCATCTCCTGAGATTAAACGCCAGTACCATTGATTGTGAACTCCTTGAAACACCTCAAAATACATGTTTCTCACCTCATAAAATAGCTGATAATTTTCAGGATAAATATTTAACTAATCCGTTTGTAAACATTAATGTATGTCTCTATAGGAAGTCGTCAATATATTCCCCTTAAATTTTCTGACTTAAAAAATAATTTCTATGAGAGCTATTATTCTTTTAACAAGAAAAAATTTCTTGTCAATAAGATATGAATGAGAATTTTATACTATAAAATTATTTTTTTAAGTTAAAGACACTATACTTTCACTTACAACGCAAATATTTTTATTGTCGTTACAGAAACAAAATTTATAAATTATACAAAATTCCACCAGCACGGATAAAGTAAAAACACTTTTCTCCATACTGGTAGAGTTTAATCATTTCTTGTTTTTTCTTTTGAAATAGACGTTTATTGATTAGCTATAACCTCTTTTTGGGATACGCTTCGAATGAGTAAATCAATGAATAAGCTAAGGGTGTAAGAATTGGCCATTTTAGCTTTCATATCGATAAGAGAGGTTGTAGTTTTAGGGTTAAAACTATTTGATAAACCTTGTCTTGACAAATATTGCTGCAATTTTTCATAAGAACTGTCGATTTTTTCTTGATTTAGTTTTTCGTTACGATCACTATCGGCAAGTGTTTCTTCCAGTCCCTCGATTTTTTTAATAAAATAATTCCAGTCAAAATCACCTTTTGTATATTCGGTGTCAAACATTTTTCCTTGTCCAGTTAAAAGCCAATTAATATTGACACCATATAACGTGCGGTATGTTTGTAAGACACTAAGATTGGGTTCTCTCTCTCCACGCTCATAAAAAGCAATGGAATTTTTTGTCATGCTAAAACTTTTAGCTAAGGTTTCACGTGATGGATCGCCTAAAGCAAGACGTACATAACGTAAACGTTTTCCAAATATGGTTTTTGATTCAGTTTCAGGACGTGCCACGAATTATCTCCCTCGGTAAATCATCATGGTATAAATCATTAAATAATAAAAGCACACTATGTATTAATATTCTATGATATAATGTCAATATTATAGCTTTAATTTCTTTTTATTTTTTTATTTTCGTGGATAGAAAGCAATCTTTCACTTATTGTATTGACAATTGATATTCACTTCAAAACAAAATTCCTTGTTTGCTACATTTGTCTCTTGCTTTTTTTGAGAGAATTTTCATGTAACTTTACCATATATATTCTATACACCTCTGCATTAATAGATGCAACTTTAAAGAGATGCAAACTTTGGATTTGTACTGGGTGTGCTTTAGATGAAGTAGAAAATAAACTTTGAGGAATGATCATGGCCCTATTACGCTATTTTGGGTTTGCTTTTTTTTTCACGATTATTGGTGTCTTTTTAGGAGGGGTTATTGGTTGGTTTGAAACGGAAAGTATTACTGGTTTTCTTAAATATTTTTTTATTTGCGTTGTTTTGGGAATTTTGGAAATTTCTTTATCTTTTGATAATTCTATTATCAATGCGCGTGTTCTTAGTAGAATGAGTCCATTGTGGCGTCGTCGTTTTCTTATATGGGGCATTTTGATAGCTGTATTTGGGATGCGAATTGTTTTTCCATTATTGGTGGTTGTCGTTGCTGTTGGGATTAATCCAATTGCGGCAGTCAAATTAGCGATATGGGAACCACATCGATATGCTGAAGTTCTAACCGATGCGCATATGGGGATTGCTGCTTTTGGAGGAACTTTCCTTATGATGGTTGGCTTAAAATATTTTTTTGATTCTGAAAAAGAGGTGCATTGGCTTAATGTTATAGAGAGACCTGCTCAAAAGTTTGGGGCGCTTGTTGGAATTGATATTGCAATTGTTTTGATTTTGATCTTATTTGTTTCAGGTCAGATTGACGCAGAAAATAAAATAACTTTTTTATTGGCAGCCCTTTATGGACTTTTGACCTTTATCGGTGTTGAAGTTGTTGGTCATCTCTTGGATACTCCTCAAAAGACTTTAACAACAGTAGCTCACGGGGGAGTAGGGGCGTTTCTTTATTTAGAAGTTCTTGATGCTAGTTTTTCTTTCGATGGCGTGGTTGGTGCTTTTGCCTTTTCACATAACCTTTTTATTATTGCGATAGGTCTTGGTATCGGTGCATTTTACGTTCGTTCTATGACAATTATGTTGGTTGAATCGGGAACATTATTGCATTATCGTTATTTAGAGCATGGTGCTTTTTATGCAATTCTAGTTCTTGCAGTGATTATGTATCTGCAAACGATTATATCGGTTCCTGAAGTTTTAACAGGACTTGTGGGAATCTGTATTATTGGAATGGCATTATATTCTTCGATTCGTTTTAAGAATCGTCAATTGTATAAACATGTTGTGTCTAAGTAATGGAGATTTTCACGCTTTTGTCGATCGCATATCTTTGAGTAAAAAGAGGTCTTTCATGCAAAATAAAATACTATTTTATTGCTTATTTGCGTTTTTTTAAAGTTGAGTTCATTGCATGATACTACCCATGAAGGGAATAATGTACAATCTCTAGGATACTTTTTGACCTAAATATAAGACAGAAAGCTGATGTTATACTTTTTACCAGCTTTCAATATTATGACAAGCTCTTGCATTTAATGGGGCATAAGAAGCATTCTTACTGTTTTTTTGAATGATTTATTCATACATTGATTCTCTTTGTAACGTGTAAGAGAATGTTTTTGAAACAGGTTTGAAATGAGAAAATTTACGATATTCTGGACTCTTACTTAAATATGTGTAAAATAATTTATCCTTTATAAATCAGTGTATTATAATGGTAGATTAGAGAAGGATATTTTAAGAGACCATTAAAAGTTCTATACCAGCTTCGTTCATCGTTTTAAGCATAGTGTTTAGTGATCCGTTTACATCAATACCAGCACAGGCATTTAATGAAACACTGACTTTAAAACCGCATTGTATAGCGTGAAGAGCAGAAAATCCGACACAAAAATCAGTTGCTAAGCCACACATAATGAGCTTATTAAAACCATGTTCTTTGAGATAAACTTGTAAACCTGTTGGTGTTTTTTGATCATTTTCAAGAAAAGCAGAATAGCTATCCATTTTTTGATTATAGCCTTTTCTAAGGATAAGTTGTGCCTTTTCTACTCTAAGAGATGGATGGAATTCTGCTCCTTGTGTTCCTCGTATGCAATGATCAGGCCAAAGTATTTGAGGACCATAGTCAAGAATGACTGTATCATAGGGCTTTTTTTCAGGATAGCAGGAAGCAAAGCTGCAATGGTTTTTGGGATGCCAGTCTTGGGTTAAGATAACGTGGTCAAAATGATTTATGAGATTATTGACGGCGGGTAAAATAGCATCACCTTGTGGTACGGCAAGTGCTCCACCTAGTAAGAAGTCATTTTGAACATCAATGACGATTAAGGCTTTTTTTTCCATAAATATATTCCTATACGAGATGAGCTTTTATCGTATTTTTAAAAAGCTATATATCGTCTTGAAGTTTTGAAATGATGTGCTGGATATTGATATTATTTTTATAATTATCAAGCCAAAAGAGGGGGATGGATAAGTTTTTACAATTGGTTTTATAGTTTTTTACGAATTGTAACCACGTACCAATGGGAAGTGCACTGTATTCATTTGTTGCTACGTGTTGATGCAAAGCTTTCATGATCATTGGGCTTGGGACGTCAGATCCCATAAGGCGGCGGTCGTTTTGTAAACGTAATTTAAGCCATATCAAGGCAAGGGGTGAGGTCCATTGCTTTCCGTAGCAAAAAATCGATGAAAAAAGAGAAGGATTTTTTACTGCGTAATATAAAGCCCATAAAGCGAGAAAAGAAGGCGCATAGAGAATTGCTTTTCTTTGTGGTACCATATTACATTGATAAGTTGGTTTAATACGATAAAAATACAATGTTATATCTGGTATGGAAAAGAGAGGTAATGTTTGATAACAGGTTTCAGGTACAGCTAAAAAGATTTGCTTTTTGCTTTTTAGGGAGATGTTTTTTTGCATTCAGGACCATACTGGGGCTTGTGAGATTGGAAAAAATGTACCAATATAAAGCGAAAAGCTTTTGATACGATGTAAGTGCTATTTACTGTACAGTTTCAAAAAGCAAAAGCAGTTTTTTCAAAATCCTAATCTTTAATATCGCACAATATAAAGAGAAATTTATGGCACGTCAATTTATCTATCATATGGCTGGGCTTAACAAGTCTTACGGCAATAAAAAAGTTCTAGAAAATATTCATTTGTCTTTTTATCCAGATGCAAAGATCGGTATTTTAGGGCCAAATGGTGCGGGGAAGTCAACTATTTTACGTATTATGGCTGGGCTAGATAAGGAATATACGGGAGAAGCATGGATTTCTGAAGGAGCACGCTGTGGTTATCTACCACAAGAACCTTTGCTTGATGCGAGCAAAGATGTGCGTGGCAATGTAATGGAAGGTGTTGCAGATAAACAGGAAATTCTTGAGCGTTATAACGAATTGATGATGAATTATAGCGAGGAAACGGCTGATGAAAGTGCACAGCTTCAGGACATTATTGACAGTCAGAATCTTTGGGATTTAGAAAGTCAAGTGGAAATGGCTATGGCTGCTCTTGGTTGTCCGCCAGCCGATGGGGATGTAACAAAACTTTCGGGTGGTGAGAAGCGGCGTGTTGCACTTTGTAAATTACTTTTGTCAAAACCTGATTTATTACTTTTGGATGAACCGACAAACCATTTAGATGCTGAAACGACGGCTTGGCTTGAGAGGCATCTACGTGAATATCCAGGGGCTGTGCTTTTGATAACCCATGATCGTTATTTTCTCGACAATGTAACGGGTTGGATTTTAGAGTTAGATCGCGGTAGAGGTATTCCTTATGAGGGGAACTATTCTGCTTATTTGGGGGCTAAAGCCAAGCGTTTGGCTCAAGAAGGCCGTGAAGAGGCAGCGCGTCAACGTGCTTTATCACGTGAGCAAGAATGGATCGCTTCTAGTCCAAAGGGGCGACAAGCAAAGTCAAAAGCTCGGATTAAGGCTTATGATGAGTTGGTTCAAGCAGCACGTGAGCGCCGTCCTGGAGAGGCACAAATTATTATTCCTATTGGAGAAAGATTAGGACAGGTTGTTATTGAGGTTGATAATCTCTCTAAAGCTTATGGTGAACGTGTATTGATTGATTCTCTTTCTTTTAAACTTCCTGCTGGTGGCATTGTCGGCGTTATTGGGGCCAATGGTATGGGAAAGTCGACCTTGTTTAAAATGTTGACGGGACAGGAACAGCCCGATTCAGGTCAAATACGTATCGGTGAAACAGTTCACATGAGTTATGTGGATCAGAGTCGCGATTCCTTGGTGGGGGATAAAACTGTTTGGGAGGAAATTTCTGGTGGAAATGACATTATTAAATTAGGTAAATATGAGATGAATAGCCGCGCTTATTGCGGGGCTTTTAATTTCAAGGGGGCAGATCAGCAGCAGAAGGTGGCAAATTTATCAGGAGGGCAGCGCAATCGCGTACATTTGGCGAAACTTCTAAAAGAGGGGGGGAATGTGCTTCTTCTTGATGAACCGACAAATGATCTTGATACTGAAACATTAGGTGCATTGGAAGATGCATTGGAAAATTTTGCTGGTTGTGCAGTTATCATATCGCATGATCGTATGTTTCTTGATCGATTGGCAACACATATTTTAGCCTTTGAAGGTGATGGTCATGTAGAATGGTTTGAAGGTAATTTTGCTGAATATGAGGCTGATAAAGTTCGTCGTCTTGGGGCGGAATCTCTTAATCCTAAGCATGCAAATTATAAACCTCTTACACGCTAGAAATTTTTTTCTTATCTCAACTTTGTTGGAATAATAGTGTACTTTATTGCGTTTGTTATTTCATAAATAAAGTGTGTGTACTCTGTGTAAGTTTTTATTCATTAAACAAAGAGTAAGAGACACTTTATGAAATTATGACCTAAATAGGGTTATTCTACTCATGATATATAACCGGTTATTGCTTGTAAAATTGCAATGAAAAGGAGGGGATGAAGAGTATAGTACTATTTCTACGAATGCTCTGGTCATTGAGCATTATTATCTTTACTTAATAAAAATGCAAGTTGGCATTATCATGTTATTTATTTTTTCTCAATGGTATGCAGTTCTTGTTTTGAGGTGGGTATAAAAGATATTTTTATCCATATGTCCCCTCCGTTTATGAGCTGTAAGAGAATGATTTGGATTGATTTATCATGAATAGATTTGAAATGAGAAAAATTTACGGTATTCCGGTTTTTTATTCAAGTTAAAAATGAATGAATTATTATTATAAATCAATGCATTCTCATTATAACAAGCTGCAGGGAGATAAGATCTGTTCGTTTTTTACATTAGCCTATTTTTTTCATAGTATGATAAAATAGAGAGAATAAAATAGATGAGAATATGCGTTGTATGCTTGACTTTTTTTCCTATAAACAAATGTTTATAGGAATGTTTAGGGGATAATTATGCAAAAAAGTGCAAGTTTAGATGCAATGATTGTGCTGCTGAAAGCGGTCGCAGAAGTAAGCCATTTACGTGTTCTTACGCTCTTGCGTCATGAAGATTTAACAATTCCTGATTTTATTTTTATTCTTGATCAGTCGCAAGCGTGTATATCACGATATTTACGTTTCTTGTACGAAGCTCGATTGATTGAGCGTTATCAGAAGGGAGATAGCCTTTATTTTAAGCTTTGTCATGATTTTTGGGGTAAAGACATTGTGATGGGTGTTCTTTCGGCTTTGCCAAAGCATGATGTGTTGTTAGCGCATGATTTAGAACGTTTGAAGGATGTCAAAAAGCAGCGTCAAAAAACGAGGAAGAAGCATTTCTTACAAAATACGTTGCAATGGGATGTATTACGGTCATCCTATATGGCAGATCAGGGTGTAGAAAACGCTTTACTTGAAATCATTGGCGATAAACCATTTCAGACGATGCTGAATATTGGAAGAGGTGGAGGCTCTATCTTAAAATTGTTTTCTAATCTTTATACGCATGCGGTTGAAGTCGTGCTTGATAGCAATGTTTTGCACTTGTCTGTTGGAGATACAACTTTTGATTTAGTTATTCTTCATTGGGTTTTACCTTTTCTTGAAAATCATGAAATATTTCTTCATGAAATATCAAGAGTTTTGCGTCCTCATGGCCGTTTATTGATTGTGGATTTTGGTTATCATGAAATTGAGCCTTCATATTCCGATCAAGCGCATATGCGTCTTGGATTTTCGGCTTTACAAATAGAACAATGGCTTAAAAATGCGGGACTTGTTCTAGAACAAACGGTTTGTCTTACTCCTATACAAAATGAAAACAGTGAGGAGGGTATGGTTACGCTTTGGCTTGCTCGTGATCCGCGTTTATTGGTTGACGATATCAAAGATAAACAAGTAGATTTTGCATAAATCGCGTTTGTTAACGTGCTTTATTCTCTGATTTTTCTCAAGGAATAGCGTAGAGATAAAACTTTATTCAATCATTGATAAGCTATTGTTTTTTACATTTGTATTATGTTTTTATATGGGAGTATTGGTGTTTTATAGCGGCGTGTAGGCTGTATAATGAAAGCACCTTCTATAGAGTTAAGCCTATGAGGATCATTATTTAAGGTGTTCTTGATATTATATTTATGTTATTAGCCAATATATTGATTTTAAAAGATCATTGATTTTTTTAGACTCAATGAGAGGTTTGAATACAGGAATATTTTTTCATTTCAAATTTCCTGTTTCAGAATCTAAAAGAGTCTGTTTGTCTGTTACAAAAGAAGGTATTTATCTTAATGATACCGTTTGTAAAAGAAAATACATCTTTGCGGCTGCAATATGATATAATGCCGCACAATATAATATAGTGAAGGCTCATACCTTCATAAATGTCAAAGGTGGTGTGCCTAATAGATCTTAAAATATTTCTTTAAAACAGGTTCTTAGATAAGAAATGCCTTGGAACTTTTAGTGAGGAGTGCAAAAAGATGCTCTAAAAAGACGAAAAAGTAAAAAGGTGAGACAATGCATGATTTTCATTATTTAAAATACAGCGTTATGAGCGTGTTTGAAAGTCGTAAAGGCAAATGAAGGGGATGGTAAAGATAGCAATAGTTTTTTATCTTTGGGATTTTATGTTTCTTCCAAAATGAATGATGGCTTTTTAAGATTTCTCAAACAGACGTAAATATTTTTACTCTAATTGGGCATATAAAAGCTAGGATTTTTCACATGGCTCTCATTTTCTCTAATCTTTATTTCAAACATATTGTTATGTTTAGAGCAGGTGTTGATTTACAAGTAATAGAAAAAGTAAAAGCTTGGTAGATGACGCCATAAAATTACTCATAAATTGGTAATGATTGGAGTGATATTCTGAATTTTAAAAACATTTTGTACAAAAACGGTTATAATAACGCATCTGGTTTTACGTTTATTTCTTCCTATAAGCATTCATATATGGTGTTCATCTATGTGTTTTGCATTATATTCATAAAAATAAGATCGGCGATGATCTATGGATAGTCCGTGGCTGAAAGTAGGAAAGAAAAGCGTGATATTACACTAAAGTTTCGTATCTCTTTATCATTGAGAAGTTATGAAGGTTATTAAATAAGTCCATTGTTCTTGCCAAACGTATTTTCTTTCTTTTTATGTTTGCCGCTCATCTTATGACGCAGTCCGTGGGTATAGCGTAAAATTGATAGGGCACCATCGTCTTTAGTTTAAATAAAAGTTGTAAGCCGGCATTATCGTTTTATGTTTTTTATCCATACGCTTCTTCTTGTTTGTGATGTGCGATAGTATGGCTATTCATTGATTCAATAGACGAAGATTGAAAATAAGGGAACCTTACGTTCTTGAGATCTCTCATGTAAATTGTAAATGATGAGTTATGATTGTAAATCAATGAATTGTTTACGTTAGAAGAACAGACTATACAATTTTTTATCACAGAAACTACTGTGTGTATTATTTTACGGGATCATTTAAATGATAGAGATTAAGAGAAAATGTCTGCATTGATTTCGGTTTGTTATGTTAAAATGCGTTAGAGACTGTTGGTTATTGTAAAATGATTTATCGTTATTTGGAATGACGATGGGGCGTGATTCGAAACAAATACCTTCAGAGTTCTCATTTTTTCATAAGATTAAGCAGTTTAAATTCTTCATTGATTTTTACATGAGGGATGTAACAATATTTTAATGATCATTTACAGCAATTTTTTATAAAAATAGATAAGATTTTATTTATCTAATTTATTGTTTTATATGAATAATTCATAGATTTCTTGCAAGAAGATGTTTTTCATTTTTTACGGTTATTTGTGTAAGATTTTAAAAATCTACGTTTTTCTTTTTGTGGTGATTGCTGTTGGAAAAATGATTCTACTTTTACGTAGTTTGATTTTTATAGGGTGGATACGTAGAAATTACTGTTTTTTTTAAATTATGATCATCAGAGTTATGAAAGAAACTATTTAAAAGTTATAATGATCGTAGATTCTAATTGGTGCTTCTAGAAATAAAATTGCTTCAAATTGGGTCATTTTGAACTTTTTTTGCCTAAATTTAAACATTTTTAAATAATTTATAATTCTTTTATGTTTTTTTGCGTAGAAGATGATAAGAATTTCTTGTTGTTTAAAAAATTTTATTCCATAGCAAGAATATTGCATCGGCTATCTTAGTGGTTGATGTAAGAGGACAATCGGGGAACCTCCTCCCCCCCCCCCGCGTGGATCCCCTAGATTGTCTGGCCTGACTGAGGATTTCCTCAGTCAGGCTTTTTGTAATTATTTTAGGAAATGTAAAGTGTTATTAGGGGGGGGAAGTGTAAGATCTGTTATTGTTTCGCCTATAGTACCTAAATACATAGAGGGGCGGGTCTTATTGGGCGGAGAGTGTTAGCGTATTCATTTTTAATAATTTGATTTTTCTTTATTGAGGCATTGTTGAATGCTATAAGGGGAATCATAAAAGGAATCTATGTTTGTATTCTGTGATCTTTAGGTAAGAGATAATGGGATCTTTTTCGCATCGTATTATTTTTATTTTATTCGTATTTTTTATTTTTGGCGCTGTCTTTTTTGCTTCTCAAAGTAGTGTTGTTTATCAGTTTTTTTCCGGTCGTTCTTCTTCTTCTCAGAACCTTGATGTAACAGAGGAGGAGTTGTTAGAGAGATTGTCCGTGTCTTTTCCAGATATTATCAAGCATCTTTCTAAGATGGACCCTCAACAGCAAGAGTTGTTTATTGCGCAGCTGCGTCGTGATGTAATTGCGCTTGCTGCTAAAAGTGGTCAGAGTCGTGAGCAGGCTCAAAAATCTGGTGAAACTGTTGCTATGGCTCTCTCAAAAGCGATTTCTCGTCCTTCCATTGCTAATGCTTATTTTTAGCTATTTTTTAATTGCGCTTTTGGGTTTTAAAGGAGAAAGAGCTTTTCGTGAAGTTTTGAAAAGTGCGAGGAGATAATCAATTTGTAAGATAATTAACAAATTTATCTTACTCAAAAGGTGTGCAGTCGGAGTATAACGGTAATGTTGCAATCATTACAGGAGAGATAGAAAATCTATCAAGGGTATTGGTCAAGTTAATTGCATTATCAATCGCTACAATGACAAAAGCAGTATTGACTATAATAAAATACGTTAATCGCATTTTATATGCCAGTTATTTTTTTATTTGATATGAGAAAATAAAAATTTTTTAAAGGATTTAAGCTTTCTTTGTTCTACGGGTTTTAGGATATTTATCCACTTGTATGATTTCTGAAAATGAGGTGCAAGGCTGATAAGGTGATAGTCTGTGACAAAGAAAAAATATTTGAATGAAGATGAGAGGTCTATTTTTATTTAAAAAGGCTTTGGGGGTATTGAGTTTTCTAACATTTTTCAGAAAAACAGACACAAGTAATTGTTAGGCTTTATTGTAGAGACAAAGACGGATATAACTTTTTTAGTATATTGTTTTATAATGATAAATTATCATTATTATATTGAATAAGAATCTTAAGAATTGTAAAATTTTCTCATTTTAAATTTATCCATGGTGAAAAAATCAAAATTAGTTTCTAGTACACTACCAGTGGGAGGACTGTGTGGATAACAGCTCTTTTAAAAAGGAATTAAAAAGCTTCTTTGAGACATCTTGAGAGCTAAAAGTCTGTTGCAATATTTTGAATTGGTAAAGAGTATGATGGTTTTAGTATATTTATGAATTTTTTATGTGCGATAATGGGGGGATTTGTTTTGTGATTTGTTGAGGTTTTATCGGATATAAAGAGTGCTGTGGGTGTTTTAACCAGAGAGAAGCGTTGATAGCGGTTTATATTTTTATGAAACTTTCTTGATATTGAGCATCTCCGGTAAAAAGATGCTCTTGTCTCTCTTACTTTGTGGGATTGATCCCAATAAAAAAATTAATAATCTTATGTAAAAAATATTACATCTAGTTAAGATGCTATTTTTTTAATATAAAAATTAAGTGATACAATAGCGATAGCAGCAATTTATAGATTATATCATTTTATTTAATACGCTATAAGATTAACCATAGTTTCTTTATTTTTTTATTTTATGATATAGAGAAATCTATGATTTGTGAATAAAGAGATATTCTTTTGTTACATGATTTTATCTTGAAATTGTCTTACTCTTTCCTTTTTCAAGCCGTTCTTTTGCTTTCTTTTTTTGTATAATACGTTTGCAAATTACTTGCGGCTAGAATTTGAGAATGTTTGAGTGAAGAGAAAGAAAATGCAATTTTTGAAAATCTTGTTAAATACAGCGTGTGCTGTATTTTTTGTATTTGACATAAGTTGGACTCATAGTGTCTTAAATGTTGCGGAATCAGGAGAAGCCTCAGTGATTGTTGCTCCTAAGATTCCTGATCGCCCTTATGAGTTTCTTATTCAGAAACTTGCGAATAAATATAATGTTCCCGTTAATTTAGCACATGCTGTTGTAAAAGTTGAAAGTAATTATAAGGCAGGTATAAAGGGGGCTGCTGGCGAAATAGGTTTGATGCAAATTAAACCCTCTACGGCACGAGGGTTGGGCTTTAGTGGTTCTGTACAGGATTTGTACGATCCTGCGACCAATCTTGAATATGGTATGCGTTATTTGGCACGAGCGTATAAACTCAGTGGTGGAAGTACGTGTGGTACAATCCTTAAATATAACGCAGGTCATGCTGCAAAAAAAATGAATTCCATTTCGGCGAAATATTGCGCAAAAGTGAAAACTTATCTGGCTTCATTAAAATAAAAACATCTGTTGAGAGAGGTTTGTCATAAAATATTTTAAGATGCTATTTTCATTGAGCAAAAAATATTTTATAAATCAATATGTCAGTCGGCTGGGCAGCCGCGCTTGTCTGATGCTGAAATATGGCAGGTGAGGAAAGTCCGGGCTCCATGGAAAGACGGTGCCGGGTAACACCCGGCGGGGGTGACCCTAGGGAAAGTGCCACAGAAAGTAAACCGCCTATTTTTATAGGTAAGGGTGAAAGGGTGGAGTAAGAGCCCACCGCGCATTCAGTAATGAATGTGGCAAGGTAAACCCCACCGGGAGCAAGACCAAATAGAAATGACGTGCAAAATTTAATTTGCAGCCGATTTCCGGGCGAGTCATTCGGGTAGGTTGCACGAGGCGGATGGTAACATCCGTCCCAGATGAATGGTTGCCATGTAAAGTGTAAGCTTTACTCTACAGAACCCGGCTTATAGGCCGACTGATATTTCATGATGATACGCGATATTTTATAAGATCAATTATATATGATCTTTTATGGAGTCTATGTGTTTGAAATGGACACTTGAGCAAAGAGTGTTTTAAAAAATTATAACATTTCTTTAAGTATAATGCGTTAGGATCTGTTTTGGGATAACTTTAGTTTTTTCGTTCATTGTGATTAATATGAAAGTTGAAGGCTAGGTTATTCTAAGATCAGTTGCCATGAGAGAGCTGTTGATTTGAGACAGCATAACTTCAAGACGGATTATTTTGATAAATCAGGATCAAAGAGCTGAACGCCATATTCCAGTGTTGTTGCAGCCAGTTTTGACTGGGCTTATGCCATTGGTTGGAGCAAAAGTAATTGATGGTACCTTTGGTGCTGGTGGTTACACGCGCGCTTTGTTAAAGGCAGGGGCACAGGTGATCGCTCTTGATCGTGATCCTCATGCTATCAGTGCAGGACAATCGCTTGTTGAAGAATTTTTTCCACGTCTTCGTTTGGTCCATATGGCATTTTCACAGCTCGATCGTGTCGTTGAAGAGAAGGTGGATGCAGTTATTTTGGATATTGGTGTCTCTTCAATGCAGCTGGATGAAGCAGAAAGAGGTTTTTCTTTTCAAAAAGATGGTCCATTGGACATGCGAATGGCTCAGACTGGTTTTACAGCCAGCGATGTTGTCAATCATTTAAAAGCAAGGGATTTGGCACGTATTTTTAAGATATTAGGAGAAGAGCGTTATGCGGGGCGAATTGCACGGATGATTGAAAAGCGTCGTGTTGTACAGCCTTTTTTGCGTACAGGTGATTTGGCGTATGCTATCGAAGCGTTGATAGGACGTAAACCGGGAGATCGTATTCATCCAGCAACACGTGTATTTCAGGCTCTTCGTATCTATGTTAATGATGAAATTGGTGAATTGGCATGTGGTTTATTTGCTGCTGAACGCGTTTTAAAAGCTGGAGGCCGTTTGGGGGTTGTCAGTTTTCATTCTCTTGAAGATCGTATGGTCAAAAGATTTTTTTCGGCTCGTTCTGGAGAATGTATGAGATCACGCTATCTGCCTGAAATGAAGGCTGCTCCAGCAACATTTTTTCCTTTGTTTAAAGGTGGGATCACGGCAACTAAAGAGGAGTTACAGAAAAATCCTCGTTCACGTTCTGCGAGGTTGCGTATTGGTGTACGGACTGAAGCAGAGGCTCTTGCAGCAGATATGAAATTATTTGGTTTAGCAGAGATTGCCAGTTTTGAAGGCAGCAAAAAATGACAGTTTTTCGTACATTTGATATGATTTTAGTGTTGATTATGATTTGTATGGCAGGACTTACTTATAAGGTAAAATATGATGTTCAAAAACGAATGAACGAAGTTCTTCATCTTGAGCATGAAATTGCTGCAGCAAAAAATACGGTAAGTTTGCTTCATGCTGAGTGGGCTGTGATGATAAGGCCTTCACGCATGCAAAAACTTGCGAAACGTTATCAGAAAGAACTTGGGTTAGAGGTTATACAGCCGCGTCAAATCGTGGAGTTTAAAGACATTCCGGTACAGGTACATGATCAAATTGAAGAAGTGATTAAACAAAATATCTTGGAAGATAATCAGGATATTTTGACAAATAATCGAGCTTCTCAGATCAATAGTGTTGTCCAAAAAGGCGCGCAGTAATGAAATCGACTTTTTTATTCTCACAGAAGAAAAAGCGTTTAAAGAATTCGTTGAATAATCATAATGTTTCTGTTCGTCGTCCCTATTCTAGTCGTCCACGTTTGCTTTTTTCGTTGTTCTGCTTTTTAATTTTATATGGAATCATGGGGGCTTGCCTTATTTCTTATGGGTTGGAAGGTGGACAGATTGAAGAAGCAAAGGGGCCAGGAATACTTCAATTGATGGCACGGCCTGATATCGTTGATCGTAATGGTCGTTTATTGGCAACAGATATTAAAACTTATTCACTTTTTGCTGAGCCACGGCGTATTATTGATGTGGATGAAACAATTGAATTGCTCTCAACAGTTTTGCCTGATCTTAATTGGCAGGAAACCTATAAGCGCTTAAAAAGAAAATCTGGTTTTTCTTGGATACAGCGTGGGTTAACACCAATGCAGAAGACGCAAATTATGGCTCTTGGTATACCAGGAATTGGTTTTCGGACTGAAATTCGTCGTTTTTATCCTGATGGACCTGTAACTTCTCATATTCTCGGTATGGTGAATGTTGATAATCAGGGCATTGCAGGTATGGAAAAATACATTGATGATGCGGGGCTGAGTGCTTTGCGTGCCGCTGGTCTTGCCATGGAAGAATCATTAAAACAAGTTCAGCTTTCGATTGATGTGCGTGTTCAGTCAATTGTTCATGATGAACTTATTCAGGCTATGAAGCGTTATAAGGCAATTGCTGCAGGAGCTGTTATTTTAAATATACATACGGGGGAAGTTTTGGCTTTGGCATCACTACCAGACTTTGATCCTGGAAATCCTGTTGAAGCTTTAAAAAGTGATCGTCTCAATCGGATGACGGCAGGAGCTTTTGAAATGGGATCGATCATTAAAAGTTTTACGACCGCTATGGCTCTTGATTCCGATATTTTTCATTTAAACAGTATTATTGATGCTTCAAAGCCAATAAAAGCAAGTAGTGGCTATACTATTCATGATTTTCATGGAAAAAATCGACCCTTAACGTTATGGGAGGTTTTTATTTATTCTTCTAATATTGGTTCTGCTAAAGAGGCGTTGGCGATAGGGATTGATAAACATCGTGGTTTTTTGCAAAAACTTGGATTACTGGATCGTCTCACAACAGAGTTGCCTGAAGTTGCCCACCCTATTGTGCCAAATCATTGGAAGGATATCCATTCTATGACGATTTCTTTTGGGCATGGTATGGCAACAACACCCTTGCAAACAGCTGTCGGGGCTGCTGCTTTAATGAATGGTGGTTGGTTAATTGCTCCGACATTTTTAAAACGGCCAAAAGAACAAACTTTGCACCATGCAAAACGGGTTTTGCAGGCTAAAACAAGTCAAAATATGCGTTACCTTTATAAATTAAATAGTGATATTGGTTCTGGACGTAATGCAAAAGTTGAAGGTTATCGTGTAGGTGGTAAGACAGGAACAGCTGAAAAAGTTGAAAATGGAAAATATTCTAAAACAAAAAATTTTAATAGTTTTCTTGCTGCTTTTCCTATTGAGGATCCTGCTTATGTTGTTTTAACAATTATTGATGAACCAAAGCCTGCTGAGGGACAGCGTTCAGCAACAGCGGGGATGAATGCTGGACCAATGCTTGCTAATATTGTTCGTCGCACAGCTAGTTTTCTTGGTGTAAAACCCGATTTTAAAAAAGAATATGAGCCTCTTTTAAGTAAAAAGAGCAATTCAAGTTTCGTTAAACAACGGTAAAATGAATATAAAGGTGCGTTATCATGTTGTTGGGAACAGTTTTTACAGAATGCGTTGAAGATGAAAGTCTTTCTTCAATAGAAATAACAGGAATAAGTGCGGATTCTCGACAAGTTTTGCCAGGCTATGTTTTTGTTGCTGTTCAAGGAAAAAAAAGTGATGGAAGACACTATATAGATGATGCGATAAAGCGTGGTGCACGAGCAATCGTTACAGATTGTCATGCTGTTCTTGAGGATTTATCTGTTCCCATTTTACGTGTTTCTAATGTTCGTCATAGTTTAGCGTTGGCAGCTGCACGTTTTTACGGTTCTCAGCCTGAAACGGTCGTTGCTGTGACTGGTACAAGTGGTAAAACATCTGTTGTCTCTTTTCTTCGGCAAATTTGGACTTATGTTGGATTTTGTGCTGCGAGTATAGGAACGGTTGGTGTTGTTTCTCCTAAACGGAATGTTTATGGTTCTCTCACAACACCTGATCCGGTCGTCTTGCACCGTCTTCTTTATGAAATTTCTCATGAAGGTGTGACACATGCAGCTCTTGAAGCTTCTTCGCATGGGCTTGATCAAGGGCGACTTGATGGAGTCCGTTTAACGGCTGGTGCCTTCACCAATTTAGGGCGAGATCACATGGATTATCACACGGGGGTAGAGGATTATTTGCGGGCTAAAATGAGGTTATTTGATACACTTTTGCCTGTATCTGCTCCTGCTTTGATTTTTGCTGATGATGTCTATTCACAAAAGGTTATTGATGTTGTCACACAAGCGCGTCGCCGTGTTTTGACAATTGGTCGTAAGGGGCAATTTATCACGATTAATCGTGTTGAACATCAACGCTCAAAACAGTGTATTGAGTGTCGTGTGGAAAACAATATTTATACATTTGTTTTGCCTTTAGCTGGAGATTTTCAGGTAGCCAATGCGCTTATGGCAGCGGGGTTAGCAATTGCAACGGGTGCTTCACCTCGTAAGGTTTTTTCTGCGCTTGAAACTTTGCAGGGGGCACCTGGGCGATTAGAGTTTGTGGGAAAGACAGAAAATAATGCGCTTGTTTATATTGATTATGCCCATAAACCAGAAGCTTTGGAGCAGGTTTTGCTTTCTGTTCGTCCCTTTACGCAAGGGCGCTTGATCGTTGTTTTTGGTTGTGGAGGAGATCGTGATCAAGGAAAAAGACCTTTGATGGGAAAAATTGCGGCGGATAAAGCGGACATTGTTATTGTAACGGATGATAATCCTCGCACAGAAATGCCAGAAAAAATACGCAAGGATATTTTACAGGCGGTGCCAACAGCAATAGAGATAGCAGATCGTGGTGAGGCTATTTCTTACGCGGTGGAGCTTTTGAAAGTTGGTGACACATTAATCATTGCTGGAAAAGGTCATGAGGATGGCCAAATTATAGGGCAGACAACTTATCCTTTTTCAGATCGTCTGAAAGCGATAGAAGCTTTAGAGGACCGAAAGAAATGACAGCTTTATGGGATAAGCAAGCACTTGTTGCTGCAATTAATGGTGTTGTAATGGGAAGCATGCCAGAAACTTTTTCTGGGGTTTCCATTGATAGCCGTACTCTTGCGGAAGGGGATGTTTTTTTCTGCATTAAGGGGCATCATCTTGATGGTCATGATTTTGCTGCGCAAGCTTATGAACGAGGTGCAGGCGTTCTTATCGTTGCGGAACACCGTTTGAGGGATATGAAAAAGATATCGGCTCCACTCATTGTCGTTCCTGATGTTTTGCAAGCCTTAGAACAACTTGCACAAGCTGCACGCAAACGTTCAAGAGCTAAGATTATCGCGGTAACAGGATCAGTGGGAAAAACAACGACAAAAGAAGCTTTGAAACAAGCTCTTGCAACTGCTGGGAATGTTCATGCGAATCTCGCTTCTTTAAACAATTGCTGGGGGGTTCCACTCACTTTAGCGCGGATGCCTATGGAGAGTGATTATGGTATCTTTGAAATTGGTATGAATCATAGAGATGAAATTCGCCCTCTGGTCAAACTGGTTTGTCCGCATGTTGCTCTCATTACGCATATTTGTGCAGGACATATGGGTTTTTTCAAAGATCTTGAAGAAATAGCAAAGGCAAAAGCTGAAATTTTTGAAGGATTAGATGAAAAAGGAATTGCCATTTTAAATGCGGATAGTGATTTTTTTTCTTATCTCGTTCAAAAAGCAAAGAAATGCGGTGTAAAGAAGATCTTAAGCTTTGGTGAGACTAAAGATGCTGATTATCAAGCGCGAGGTATACGTCTTCTAACTGATAGTACTTCTATGATTGTGCGTATTGGGGGGCGGGATAGGGAGGTTCAAATTGGTGCTCCAGGACGCCATATTGTGCAAAATAGTTTAGGGGTTATTGCTGCTTGTGATGCTATGGGGGTTGAGTTAGAGCCTGTTTTTCTTTCTTTTCGCCATTTTTCTTCTCAAAAGGGGCGAGGTGTTCGTTATCAATTGTCTTTATCAAATGGGGGTGAATTTTATCTCATTGATGAAAGCTATAATGCAAATCCTGCTTCTATGCGTGCTGCACTTGAGCTTCTTGCTACAGGACCTGTAGGGAAAGAGGGGCGGCGAATTGCTATTTTAGGGGATATGCTAGAATTAGGGGAGTATAGTGAAAAGCTTCATCGTGATTTAATAAAACCAATACGTCTTTCCGGTGCTAATCCGGTTTTTCTATTTGGTGAGGCGATGAAATCTTTAGTCAGTGATTTGTCTACTGGTGTTAAGGTTCATTATGCTGAAAATATTGAGAAAATTTTACCGCTTCTTTTAGCAGAAATTTCTTCTGGGGATCTGCTTATGGTTAAATCATCCAATAGCCTTTGTTCATCAAATATTGTGACTGCATTGCTTGATCGCTATAAAGCGGTTTCTTCATAGTTTTAAGAGGTTTTTTGTACAATGATGCTGTTTTTTTCTTCGTTTAGTGATTGGCTTCCAGGTGTGAATGTATTTCGTTATATTACTTTTCGCACGATAGCGGCTATGCTTACTTCGGGACTTATCGTCTTTTTGTTTGGACCTAGCATCATTGCTTCTCTTAAATTGCGGCAGGGTAAGGGACAACCGATTCGTGCTGATGGTCCTCAAACACATTTTAAAAAGGCTGGAACACCTACAATGGGTGGATTGATGATTTTAACCGGCATTGTGGTATCGGCATTTTTGTGGTGTAATTTATCGAATATTTACTTTTGGGTATCGCTATTGGTTATGCTTTCTTTTGGGGCAATTGGATTTTATGACGATTATCTTAAGGTCACAAAACAAACAGACAAAGGATTTTCTGGGAAAGCACGGTTAAGCTTAGAGTTTTGTGTTGCCGCAATTGCGGCTTTTGTTATTCTGAAAATTGGCTCATCTGGATTCGCTTTGCCTTTTTTAAAAGATTATCTTATCAATTTGGGCTGGTTTTTTATTCCTTTTTCTGCGTTTGTCATTGTCGCGACGGGTAATGCGGTTAATTTAACGGATGGACTCGATGGGCTTGCTATTGTTCCTGTGATGGTTGCAGCTTTATCTTTTGCTCTGATTGCTTATCTTTCTGGTAATATGAATTTTGCTGATTATCTCCAAATCCATTATGTATCGGGTACAGGTGAATTGGCTGTTTTATTGGGAGCTGTTGTTGGGGCAGGGCTTGGTTTTTTATGGTTTAATGCACCACCTGCAGCTATTTTTATGGGAGATACTGGTTCATTGGCTCTTGGAGGACTCTTAGGGACTGTTGCGGTTGCTACGAAACACGAAATTGTTTTGGTTCTTATTGGTGGGCTTTTTGTTGTGGAAGCTTTTTCGGTCGTTATTCAGGTTGGTTATTTCAAATTAACAAGAAAACGCGTGTTTCTTATGGCACCGATACATCACCATTTTGAGAAAAAAGGCTGGACTGAAAGCCAAGTCGTGATACGCTTTTGGATTATTTCGATTGTTCTCGCTCTCATAGGTCTTTCAACACTTAAATTGCGGTGAGAATGTGATTTCTGTTGCGTGTTATAAAGGTCAAAAAGTTGCTCTGTTTGGATTGGGACAGTCTGGACTAGCAACGGCACAAGCATTGATGTGTGGTGGTGCAGAAGTGGTGGCGTGGGATGATAGTCCTTCAAGCGTGCAAATGGCTTTTCGGCACAATATTCCAACACGAGATCTCCGTTATGAAGATTGGTCAGAATTTGTTGCATTGATTGTAGCTCCTGGAGTTCCTTTAAGTTATCCTCAACCCCATTGGGTTGTTGAAAAAGCACGAAAAAAAAATATAGAAATTATCGGTGATATTGAATTATTTGTTCGGGCGCGCCATCAATTTTTACAGCATTATGGTTTTTGTGACAAAGACGTTCCTTTCATTGCGATTACGGGGACGAATGGGAAGTCAACCACAACATCTTTACTTGCGCATTTGTTGGAAAAAATGGGCTATGATGTGCAGATGGGGGGAAATATTGGAAAGGCAATATTGACGCTTAAGCCCTTTGTTAAAAAACGTATCTATGTGATTGAATGTTCATCATTTCAAATTGATCTTACTCCCTCTCTTCAGCCGACTATTGGACTTTTATTAAATCTCACACCTGATCATATTGATCGACATGGAAGTTTTGCCTGTTATGTGCAAACCAAAAGGCATCTGATTGCTCAGGCTTCTCAGGCTTTTATTTCAGTTGATGATGCAGCTTGCCGGGTTTTATATCAACAGTTACTTCATGAGGGGAAGCAAATTGAGGCAATTTCCAAGGATCATTTTGTTGAAAATGGTTTTTATGCAGATGGGACCAAGCTCTTTTCTGTTCGTCAAGGACAGCGTCATATGCTTGCAGATCTTGCTCCTATGGCGGGGTTACGTGGGAGTCATAATGCGCAAAATGCCCTTATGGCATTAGCAACGTTGCAGGCTTTAAAAATAACCGATCCTTCTATGGACAAGCATTTAGCAAGTTATAAAGGGTTGGATCATCGTATGCAACAGGTGCGTAAAATGGGGGCGGTTTTGTTTATCAATGACAGCAAGGCGACTAATGCAGATGCAACAGCTCCTGCGCTTTCCACCTTTAATGATATTTTTTGGATTGTTGGGGGACAGGCAAAAAAGGGAGGAATAGAGTCTCTTAGAGAATTTTTTCCTAAAATTCGTAAAGCCTATTTGATTGGGAGCGCGGCGGAAGAATTTGCTCGCACTATTGGATCTTCTTTTCCCTTTTCTATGAGCTTAACTTTGAAAAATGCGGTGCGTGAAGCAGCTGTTGACGCAATAGGCTGTAAGGCAAAAGAGGTGACGGTTCTTTTGTCACCTGCTTGTGCAAGTTATGACCAATTTAAAAATTATGAAATGCGAGGCGAAGCATTTGTCTCTTTTGTGATGCAGTTACAATAAAAAAAGCATCAATTATAAAAAATATTTTTGCGTTAAGACTCCAGAATCTTTTTTTGTGTAATTTAGTTTTTAAAGTGTTTGTTAAACAGGCTGGGAAACCATATCACTTTGAGACAATTTATAAAATGGATAAGGTGTGGATATCATGGTGACGCGTGCAGATAGAGATCCAATTGCTAATTGGTGGTGGACGATTGATCGCTCTATCTTTGCAGCTTGTTTAATTTTAATGGGAATTGGCATTATGCTGTCTTTTGCTGCCAGCCCCATTATTACAAAAAAAATCGGAATTGCTGATAGTTTTTATTTTGTTCGGTGGCATATTATTTTCAGCATTTTAGCATTTTTTACGATGGTTACCATTTCTTTTTTTTCGCTTTCTAATATTCGTCGTTTATGTGCTCTTTTGCTCATTGTAACGCTTGCTCTTATGGTTGCAACCTTATTTTTTGGTCCAGAGTTAAAGGGAGCACGGCGATGGATTCAGCTATTTGGTTTTTCTGTACAGGCTTCAGAGTTTATGAAGCCAGCTTTTGTGGTTATGTCCGCTTGGCTTTTTTCGGAACAGATACGCAAGAGGGGAATTCTAGGTTATACGTTAGCGATTGTACTTTATGGCATTTGTTGTGTGCTTCTGGTTTTGCAGCCTGATATTGGACAAACAGTTTTAATAAGTGCAACATGGGGGGGGCTGTTTTTTATTGCTGGTGTACCTCTTACTATTATTTTTCTCTTTCTCATTTTAGGCGTTGTAGGAATTATTTTAGCTTATTTTTTTCTGCATCATGTGCGCGAGCGGATCAATGGTTTTTTGACAGGTGAAGGAGATACTTTTCAAGTGGATGTAGGACGTGAGGCTATTTTGAATGGTGGTTGGTTTGGGCAAGGTCCTGGGGAGGGAACAGTAAAACGTATCATTCCTGATAGCCATACAGATTTTGTATTTTCCGTTGCTGCTGAAGAATATGGTATTATTCTTTGTTTATTAATTATGATGCTGTTTGGCTTTATCGTTATGCGTTCATTGTATATAGCCATGAATACACGTGATTCCTTTATACGTCTTGGTATTACTGGCATAGCAATGATGATTGGCTTTCAATCAGCTATTAATATGGCCGTTAATCTTCACTTAATTCCTCCAAAAGGCATGACATTGCCTTTTATTTCTTACGGTGGTTCTTCGATGGTGGCGATTGCGTTTTCAATGGGCATTTTGCTTAGTTTAACACGTCGTTGGCCAGAAGCACGCCTTTCAGCTTTTTCTTCCTCTTCTGTCTTGGATACCCCTTATGAATGATAAAAAAGTTATTGTTTTGGTGGCTGGTGGTACAGGTGGACATCTTTTTCCTGCTGAAGCCCTTTCTGTTGAATTAAGGAAGCGTGGATATGATGTTCATTTAATAACAGATGAAAGAGCACGACCTTTTGTTCGGTGCTTTGATGAAGAGCATATTCATATCGTTTCATCGGCAACGTTTATACGACGTCATCCTTTTGCTCTGATAAAGACGTTTTGGTCTTTGCTAAGGGGAATGGGGCAATCGTTGGCGTTGTTTTATAAATTACGTCCTGTTCTTGTTGGAGGATTTGGGGGGTATCCGAGCTTTCCTCCTCTTTTTATTGCGGCTTTAACGAGGCGTGTGACATTTATTCATGAACAAAATGCTGTTATGGGGCGTGCCAATCGGGTGTTGGCAATTTTTGTGCGTGCAATCGCTGGTGGTTTGTTGTCGCCAAATGGCGCTTATGCTCATAAAATACTTTTGACGGGGAATCCTGTCCGTGAGGCTGTGTTGAAGGCGGCCAAAATTCCTTATCATTCTTCAGAGGGGGAAAAGCCATTTAATTTTTTGATTTTTGGAGGTAGCCAAGGGGCTTCTGCTTTTTCACATATTGTTCCAGAAGCGATTGCTTTATTCGATGATAAGAACCGTAAACGTTTACGAATTGTACAGCAAGTCCGCGGTGAAGCAGGAGGGTTGATCAAAATCTATCGTGATATGGGCGTACAAGCAGAGGTTGCTCCTTTTTTTGATGATATGGCTGAACGTATGGCACATGCTCATTTTATTTTGTCGCGCGCTGGGGCTTCGTCCGTTTGTGAGATAGCGGTGATTGGTAGACCTGCTTTGCTTGTTCCCTATCCCCATGCTTTAGATCACGATCAGGCTGCCAATGCAGCTCTGCTTGCTCGTGTAGGTGGTGCGCAAATTGTATCAGAAAAAGATTTGAATGCACAAAAGCTTTTTTCTCTTTTAATGCACGCTTGTTGTGCACCCCATTTATTGGAAAAACAAGCGCTTGCTGCAAAACAAGTTGGGCAACCTCATGCAACCCGTTGCCTTGCTGATATGGCTGAATCCTTAATTGCAGGGCGATTGTTGTCAGATATAAAAGAGGAGCTTTTTAATGAAAATGCCACTTGATATAGGCGTTATCCATTTTATCGGAATCGGGGGGATCGGTATGAGTGGAATTGCGGAGGTTTTTTATAATCTTGGCTATAAAGTTCAAGGGTCAGATCAAGTTGAAAGTGCAAATGTTGAACGTTTGCGGAAAAAGGGAATTAACGTTCATATAGGTCATTGTGCTGAAAACTTAGGGAATGCAGAGGTTGTTGTTTTTTCTACTGCCGTTAAAAAAACAAATCCTGAGTATATTGCTGCAAAGGAAAGACATTTACCGCTTGTTAGACGTGCAGAAATGCTGGCGGAGCTGATGCGGTTTCGGCGTGCAATTGCGGTGGGTGGTACACATGGTAAAACAACAACCACATCAATGGTTGCAGCCCTTCTTGATGCTGGTCATTTTGATCCAGTGGTGATTAATGGCGGTATTATTAATGCTTATGGTACGAATTCTCGTACAGGAGATGGCGATTGGATGATTGTTGAAGCTGATGAAAGTGATGGTACATTTTTAAAGCTGCCTGCTGATATTGCTGTTATTACTAATATTGACGCTGAGCATTTGGATCATTATGGAAGTTTTGATGCTGTGCGTGAGGCTTTTCGGCAATTCGTAGAAAATGTTCCTTTTTATGGTTTTGCTGTTTTGTGCCTTGATCATCCAGAGGTTCAGTCATTGGCGGGCCGTATTGATGATCGTTGGGTGATCACTTATGGTGCAAATCCACAAGCAGATGTTCGTTTTCTTAATCTTTCGATGGATGGTCAAAAAACGCATTTTGATGTTCTTGTTCGCTCACGCAAAACAGGAAGAAAGATTGAGTTGAAAAATATGCTTTTGCCTATGGCAGGGCAGCATAATGTTGCCAATGCAACGGCGGCAATTGCTATTGCGCATGAACTTGGCATTTCAAATGAAGCTATAAAAAGGGGCTTAGCAGAATTTGGCGGAGTAAAACGGCGTTTTACGCGAACAGGAAGTTGGCGTGGCATTGAAATATTTGATGATTATGGACATCATCCTGTCGAAATAAAAGCTGTTTTGCGTGCTGCACGTGAGAGTGCAAAAGGGCGTGTTATTGCGATTGCACAACCCCATCGGTATTCACGTTTGTATCATTTATTTGATGATTTTGCTGCTTGTTTTAATGATGCAGATACAGTGTTGATTACGCCCGTTTATGCGGCTGGTGAAGAGCCTATTGTAGGATTTGGTTCTCAAGAATTGGTAGAGCATATTAAAATGGCGGGTCATCGTGATGTGCGCTTGATACATGGTTTGGAAGATGTTGTGTCTCTTGTCTCAAAATTTGCTCAGGCAGAGGATTATGTTGTTTTTCTTGGTGCTGGCAATATCACACAATGGGCTTGTGCGTTGCCTCATCAGTTAGCGGTATTGGATGGTCATGATAAATTTTCAGCACATTGATGGTGAGGCGCTATTGGCGCAATTGCAACCATTGTTGGGTGGCGTGAGAGGAAAACTTACACCTAATGTTGAGATGCGTAAGGTAACGTGGTTTCGCACTGGCGGATTGGCAGAGCTTTTTTATCAGCCTGTTGATGAAGAAGATTTGGCTCTCTTTCTTCAAAATTTGCCTGAATTTGTTCCTGTAACAATTGTCGGTATCGGTTCTAATCTTCTGGTGCGTGATGGGGGGGTTCCTGGTGTTGTGATTCGTCTTTCGCCAAAAAGTTTTGGGCAAGTGAAGCAGGTTTCTCCAAAAGGCTTTTTAGTTGGTGCTGGTGCGGCGGATAAACATTTAGCTGCTGCCGCTTTAGAAGCTGAGATTGCAGGTTTTCATTTTTATCATGGTATTCCTGGAGGTCTTGGAGGAGCTCTCAAAATGAACGCTGGTGCGAATGGTGTTGAAACCGCAGCGCGTGTTGTCGAGGTCTATGCGCTGGATCGTAAAGGGCAACGTCATATCTTGAGTGTGAAAGATATGCATTATTCCTATCGCCATTGTGATGTTCCTAAAGATTTTATTTTTACGGCTGCTTTATTGGAAGGAAAACTCGGCAATAAAGATGATATTCGTGCTGCTATGGATGAAGTTGCCCTCCACAGAGAAACAGTGCAACCTATTCGTGAAAAAACAGGGGGGTCAACTTTCAAAAATCCTGGGAATGGATCTGCGTGGCGCGTGATTGATGAAGCAGGGTGTCGTGGTTTACGGATTGGTGGCGCTCAAATGAGTGAAATGCACTGTAATTTTATGATTAATACAGGGCAAGCAACAGGATATGATCTTGAAGCATTGGGAGAAACAGTGCGTGCACGTGTTTTTGCAAATTCAGCCCACCTTTTACAATGGGAAATAGAGCGTATTGGTCAATTTGAGCGTGGTCGAAGTGTTTCTCCTTTTGATCCATTTCATTGATTTATTGTTCACTAAAAAAGTGAAAATAAAAAATTGAGTCATTTCAAAGAGATAATAAAAAATTTCTATTAAGAATCAATAAATTAACAAAGAATCTCTTGCATCAGGCTTTTGAGTCTGATTCATTATGCAAAATGCTAGGTTATTGATTCGCAAGGATAAACTTTGTTTTTCCTGTATATGGTGCTGATGTATTCTATATAGACTACATATAGTATGCGAAAGAGGGTGATTTATTATGAAAGATAAACATATAGCTGTGTTAATGGGAGGTTTTTCTTCTGAGCGGTCTGTAAGTTTATCTTCAGGGGCGGCTTGTGCTGATGTTCTAGAGGTACAGGGGTATCGCGTGAGCCGCGTGGATGTTGATGCTCGTATTGCTTCTGTTCTTGAACAGTTGCAGCCCGATATTGCCTTCAATGCATTGCATGGTCCATTTGGTGAAGATGGCCGGATTCAGGGGATTCTTGAATATTTAAAAATTCCTTATACTCATTCTGGCGTGATGGCATCTGCTTTGGCAATGGATAAGGGACGTGCAAAAATTATCGTTGCAAATGTTGGGGTTTGTGTTGCTCCTTCTCGTATCATGAGCCGCTTTGCTTTGGGTCGAACGCATCCCATGGAGCCTCCTTATGTAATTAAACCTGTGTGTGAAGGATCAAGTTTTGGTGTTGTCATTGTCCAAGGAAATGAAGCTGTACCGCCGCATAATATTGGGGGAGCTGAGTGGGGATATGCCGATGAGGTGATGATTGAAAAATATATTCCTGGTCGTGAATTGACTTGTGCTGTTTTGGGGAATGAAGTGCTGGATGTGTGTGAAATTCTTCCCGATAAAAACTTTCCATTCTACGATTATGACTCAAAATATAAAACGGGTGGTTCTCTTCACATTTGTCCTGCACAACTTTCACTAAATATTTACCAAAGTGTGCAAAGAATGTCTTTAGCAGCCCATCAGGCGATAGGGTGTCGAGGTGTTAGCCGTTCTGATTTTCGTTTTGATGAAAAAACGGGAGAGTTGGTTTGGCTTGAAATTAATACGCAACCCGGTATGACATCGACGTCTCTTCTTCCTGATATTGCAAAAGCGAGCGGCCGTACTTACGGCGATATTGTTCAATGGATGGTGGAGGACGCATCATGTATGCGTTGAATGTTAGTAAAACAAATGTTCCGATGGAGGTGCTTTCAGTGCCGGCTTTGCCACGTCTTTATCGTCGTTTTCTTCGGTTTATGTTTGAGTTTGTTTTTGTTAATATTCACATTCCACGCCATTTTGGCTCTTTTGCTGTTGTATGGTTTTTCTTTGTTACGGCTTTTTATGGACTTTCATCAAGTGGTCAGATGACTGTGATCGTAAACACGATCATATTGGATAGTAGTTTTGTGGTCACTCATGTTGATATAAGCGGTAATAAGCGCTTGGCAAAGCAGGATATTTTTAAAATTTTAAAACTTGATGTTGCGCCTTCTATATTCACTTTTGATGTTGAAA
Organism: Bartonella sp. CL436QHHD; assembly: GCF_042195105.1. Lineage (NCBI taxonomy): Bacteria > Pseudomonadati > Pseudomonadota > Alphaproteobacteria > Hyphomicrobiales > Bartonellaceae > Bartonella > Bartonella sp. CL436QHHD. The sequence goes on from NZ_JBHINR010000065.1 coordinate 64,141, forward strand.
GAGCGCGTTCTCTTTTGGAAAAACAGGCTTGGGTGCAATCGGCTAATGTTCAGAAAATTTATCCTAATAAAATGCGCATTTCCATCGTGGAGCGTGAACCCTATGCCATTTGGCAACATGATGGCATAATGGATATTGTTGATCATACAGGTCGTGTCATTGTGCCTTTTAAAGGGGAAATTGTTCGGGATTTACCTCTTGTGGTTGGGCAGGGGGCACAAAATGCTGCTAAAGTGTTTATTCAAGCGCTGTCAGTCTATCCGGAAGTATATGATCGTATTCGTGCTTTTGTGCGGGTAGGTGATCGACGTTGGGATCTTGTTTTGAATAATGGAATGCGCGTTATGTTGCCTGAAAATGGTGCTCTTGAAAGGCTTTCTTCTCTTTTTTCGTCCGGTACAATGCAAGATCTTTTATCTCGCGATATTCTCAGTGTTGATTTACGTCTTGCTGATCGAATTACTGTTTCTTTATCAGATGAAACGTTGGAGCGTTATCATGCTACTGTAGCAGAAGAAGAACGTATTTTAAAAGCGCGAAAGGCAGGAAGCCTATGATGCTACTCAGATCACATCATTTGAAGGGGCGTAAAACACGTTTTTTAACGGTACTTGATGTCGGTTCAAGTAAGATTGTTTGTCTTATTGCTTGTTTGCGTCCTTTGAAGCATGCACACTATTTACATGGTCGTACACATTCTACGGAAATTCTAGGCTTTGGAGTGCAGCGTTCACGTGGTATTAAATCCGGTGTTGTCATGGATATGTTTGCAGCAGAACAATCAATAAGATTGGCTGTTGATGCGGCAGAAAAAATGGCGGGTTTGGTGGTGGATTCAGTGATTGTGAATTTTTCCTCAAGTCGATTACAAAGTGCTTTGATTAATGGAAAGGTCCATTTGAATGGTCGTGAAGTCACCAAGCGTGATATGCGTATGGCCTTTTCAGATGTTTCGCGTAAAGCCTTTGATGCTGAACGTCATGTTATGCACTCAGTTCCAGTTTCTTATGTATTGGATGGAGATAAAGGAATTTTTGATCCTATTGGCATGGCAGGGGAAACATTTGGTGTTGACGTGCATGTGGTAACAGCAGAAACAGCCTCTTTGCGTAATTTAGAAACTTGTATTAATCGTGCACATTTGAGTGTTGAAGCAATGGTTGCTACTCCCTTTGCAAGTGGTCTTGCTGTCTTGATGAATGATGAGGCGCATTTAGGGGCTGCATGTATTGATTTTGGTGGTGGAACAACAACATTTTCAGTGTTTTTTGAAGGAAAATTTATTCATGCGGATGCTCTTGCTGTTGGGGGGCATCATGTCACTCTTGATGTTGCGCGCGGATTTTCTATGTCTTTAACAGAGGCGGAACGTTTAAAAGTTGTTTATGGTTCAGCACTTTTAACAAGTGCTGATGAGCGGCAAATGATTAATGTAGCAGAAATTGGGAGTGAACAGCGTGAAACTCAATATCCTCGCGCGGTTCTTGGGCGTATCATTCGTGCGCGTGTTGAAGAAATTTTAGAAATGGTCCGTGATTGTTTAAATCGTTCTGGTTTTGGTCACATCATTGGTAAACGTGTTATTTTGACGGGGGGAGCAAGCCAGTTAACAGGATTGCCAGAAATGGCACGTACTATATTAGGAAGAAATGTTCGTATCGGGCGGCCTTTAGGTATTTCGAGGCTTCCTTCTCTTGCAAAAGGGGCGGCGTTTACATCTGCTGTTGGGTTGTTAATTTATCCGCAATTGGTGGGTTTTGAAGAAAAAACAATGCAGGCGGCAGGAAATCATTTATCGATGGGCACGCGTGGGTATTTTCAGCGTGTTGGTGAGTGGTTGCGTGAGAGTTTTTAGTTAAGTCTAGTTGGATAAATTTCATCGCTTTGGCTTGCGGTGTCTTATGAGAAGGAAAAGAAAATGACGATTAATCTGCATCGGCCAGATATCGCGGAATTGAAGCCACGCATTACCGTTTTTGGTGTTGGAGGTGGTGGCGGGAATGCCGTGAATAATATGATAAATGCTGGTCTTCAGGGAGTTGACTTTGTTGTTGCAAATACGGATGCACAGGCTTTGGCTATGTCAAAGGCTGAACGTGTTATCCAACTTGGGGCAGCTGTGACAGAAGGTTTGGGTGCTGGAGCTTTGCCGGAAGTTGGACAAGCGGCAGCAGAGGAATGTATTGATGAAATTATTGATCATCTTGCAGACTCTCATATGGTTTTCATTACTGCTGGTATGGGGGGAGGAACTGGAACAGGAGCTGCTCCCGTTGTTGCTCGCGCAGCGCGTGAAAAAGGTATTTTGACTGTTGGTGTTGTGACAAAGCCGTTTCAGTTTGAAGGCGCACGTCGTATGAAAACGGCAGAGGCTGGTATTGAAGAATTACAAAAGTCTGTCGATACATTGATTGTTATACCCAATCAAAATCTTTTCCGTATTGCAAATGATAAGACAACGTTTGCTGATGCTTTTGCTATGGCTGACCAAGTGCTTTATTCTGGTGTTGCTTCCATTACGGATTTGATGATTAAAGAGGGTTTAATTAACCTTGATTTTGCTGATGTTCGTTCTGTTATGCACGAAATGGGGCGAGCCATGATGGGAACGGGTGAGGCATCTGGTGATGGGCGTGCTTTGGCTGCGGCTGAAGCTGCTATTGCAAACCCACTGTTGGATGATACCTCTATGCGTGGGGCGCGTGGTTTATTGATTTCTATTACGGGTGGTCGTGATATGACTCTCTTTGAGGTTGATGAAGCTGCTAATCGTATTCGTGAAGAAGTGGATGCTGATGCGAATGTGATCTTTGGCGCTATTGATGATGAGTCATTGGAAGGTGTTATTCGTGTTTCTGTGGTTGCCACCGGTATTGATCGTGAAGTTAGTGATGTTGTTCAGTCCTCTCATCCTCAGATTCAAAGACCTGCTTCTTCAATACGCAAGAGCGATCCTGGAACGTCACACAGTTCTTTTCATGTTCAGTCATCGCCTCTGCGTTCTGAGTCAATGGTAGAAGTAATCGAATCACTTGAAATAGAGAAGGGTAAATCAACCGGAGAACAGTTCCGTCCCAAAAGTCAAATTTTTGCACAACCTGCAGAATCAATGACGACACGAAGTGCCACGAATGCTGTTGCGTATGGTTCAAATGCTGTTCAGGAACAGAGATCCAATGTGCCTCGTATGCAAGTAAGCCGTGGTTCTCAACAGGCGATGACGGCTCCTGTGAGTATGGAGGCAACAGCACATGTTCTTGATGAGATGACAGGGGTTGTGAAGCAAAAAGAAAAGCCAGTGCAACCAAAACAAATGCAAGCGCGCGCTCCAATGCGTATGCCTGAGTTAAAGGATTTTCCTCCTGTTGCTCATGGACAAAGTCAAAGAACATTTGTGACTGATCAAGGTCCTCGTAATCTTTGGCAGCGTTTGAAACAGAGCTTGACACATCGTGAAGAAGCTGAGCCAGAAGCGAGGCTGGAGCCTGCTGTTAGATCATCTCAGCAGAAAGAGTCTCATGTTTACAATAAAAATTCTCAGGCGCTTTCTCAAGATGCTTCTGTGTATGTTCCACGTCGTTCTGGTGAGCTGCACCCTCAGGTGCCACAAGATCAACGTACTTTTATAAGTGAAGAAGATCAGTTGGAAATACCAGCATTTTTACGTCGTCAGGCAAATTAATTGATGAAAAGTGAGATAAAGTAAGAAAAATTATTATTTCTTTAATGATCAGTCAAAAATTATACAGTAAAATATATTGCTGTTTTTTTGATAAAATACTTTGTTTTAAAAAAAACCGCTTATTATAAGCGGTTTTTTTTTATTATTTACTATGAATATTCTTTATAATTTTATAAATTTTGTTAAAAGATGTACAAGCAATTTAATAAAATGATTATGATGAATTTAGTACCAAAATATCAGTCTACTCTTAAAAAAGCAGTAACATTTAAGGGGATTGGCGTTCACAGTGGCTGTTTGTCAGTGGTAAAGGTTTGTCCAGCGGATGTTGGGTGTGGTATTGTTTTTAAGCGTTGTGGATTAGACGGAACAGAGAAAATATTTCAAGCTCATGCATCGCAAACAGGAGAAACTGAATTATCAACAGTACTTGGAGATGGAGATGTAAGGGTTGAAACAATTGAACATTTGATGGCAGCAATTGCTGCTTATAATTTGGATAATCTTGTTATTGAAGTGTCACATAATGAGATTCCTATTTTGGATGGTTCAGCGTGGCTATATTGCCAAGCTTTTGAAGATGTTGGTATTGTACAGCAAAATGCGTTGCGTTCTTATTTCATTATAAAAAAGCCGGTGCGAGTTGAAGGATCTCATGGTGTTGCAGAGCTTTTGCCATTCGATGGACGTCGTTTTGATATAACGATCTCTTTTCCTTCTTCTGCTATTGGTAAGCAACATTTCAGTTTTGATCTTACCACACGAGGGTTTAGGGATGATTTGTCACGTGCGCGCACTTTTGGTTTTATCAAAGACGTGGAAGAATTAAGGCTTTCTGGAAAGGCGAGAGGTGCTTCTTTGGAAAATTCTCTTGTTATCGACCTTAATGATAAAATTTTAAATCCCGATGGTCCTCATTGGGAGAATGAATGTGTTCGGCACAAGATGCTTGATGCGATTGGTGATACTGCTTTGCTGGGAGCACCTTTTATTGGATTATTTCGTTCTTATTGTAGTGGGCATAGAATTAATGCGCAATTGGTGAAAGCTGTTTTGGCAGACGAATCATATTACCAAAAAAGCTTTTTAGAGAAAGAGTAAAAGAAAATTGACAAGATTTTTTTATCGTTTATTTGATTTTTAAGGGGATGATTGACCTAAACTGCTAAATTGGTTATGTGGATTTTAAAGTGATATGGTATAAAAACTTTAATAAATTGTTTTTGCTACAAGGTGATATTCTCTGGAGGCCGGAAAAACTATGAAAAAATCTCATGTGTGCATTGGAAATATGACATATAGAAAATCTAACATTGTACGCAAGATATTGGGGGTGGTACTTTTAGGAAGCACCTGTATGTTAGCGGGATGTCTCTTTAAAGAGAAAAATACCCTTGATCCATCTGCTTATGTTTTGAAAATAGAGCCACCAGATGTTCTCTATAATCAGGCGCTTGCTAGCCTTGAAAGTGGGCGGCTTGGGGATGCATCGAAGAAGTTTTTGAAGATTGAAAAACAGTACGCTTATACAGACTGGGGGCGTAAATCTTTGGTCATGGGTGCTTTTACTAATTATCGACTCGGAAAGTATGATGATTCAATTAGTATGGCTCAACGCTATATTACTCTTTATCCAGGGTCGACTGACTCGGCTTATGCGTATTATATTATTGGTCTTTCTTCTTTCCGTCGGATTCCTGATGTTACACGTGATCAACGTGATACGAAACGTGCTATTGCTGCTATGCAGCTTCTTATAGAGCGTTATCCTAATTCTGAGTATGTCAAGGATGCTAAGGATAAAATCCGTTTTGGTCGCGAACAGCTGGCTGGTAAAGAAATGCAGATTGGCCGTTATTATGAAGAGGGGCGGCGTTACCTTGCGGCAAGTAGACGGTTTCGTACCGTGGTTGAAGAGTATTCTGATACAAATCAAATTGAAGAAGCGCTTTTCCGCTTGACTGAGGTTAATCTTGCTCTCGGCTTAACGGCGGAAGCACAGACGGCAGCAGCTATTTTAGGACGTAATTATCCCAAAAGTGAGTGGTATAAATTTTCTTATAATCTCTTGCAGAAGAATAAAATATCGCCACGTGAGCATAAATCTTCTTGGATCTCAAATGCTTTAGGTGGTGATAAGAAGAGGGTACGTTGATTCTCTATGTTGGTACAGCTTTCGATTCATAATATTGTTTTGATCGAAACGCTTGATATTTATTTTACGGCGGGGTTGACGGTTTTAACTGGAGAAACAGGTGCGGGGAAGTCTATTCTCCTTGATGCTTTATCACTTGCTCTAGGGGGGCGGGGTGATGCTTCGCTTGTGCGTCATGGTGCTGACCGCGGGCAGGTCACAGCTGTTTTTGATGTGTCTGTTTCACATCCTGCACGTCAACTTATTCGTGAGAATGGTCTTGATGATGAGGGTGATATTATTTTACGACGTGTGCAATCAAGTGATGGACGTAGCCGTGTTTTTATCAATGATCAGGTGTCTAGTGTTGCATTGATGCGGAGTGTTGGCCGTTTGCTGGTTGAAATCCATGGACAACATGATGATCGTGCGCTTGTTGATGTTGCTACACATCGCCAATTATTAGATGCCTTTGGTGGTCTTGAAGATGAAGTGGAAAATTTGCGTCAGTGTTATCACTCATGGCGTGAATTTGAGGAGCGTTTGCAACGGCAGCGTCTTAAAGTAGAGAGTGCCGTACGTGAGGTTGATTATCTTCGTGCGTGTGTAGAAGAGCTTGAAAAGCTTGATTTTAAAGTTGGTGAAGAGGAAGCTCTTTCTCTTCGTCGTGCTGATATGCTTAAATTAGAAAAAATAGCGACAGATATTAAAGAAGCGGATGATCTTTTAACGGGTCAAAAATCACCAATCCCAGTACTTTCTAATTTGGTGAGGCGTTTGGAGCGGAAAATTCCTGAGGCGCAAGAACTTATTGTACCAGTGGTGAAATCTATTGATGAGGCATTGCATGCACTTGCAACAGCACAAGAAGGTATTGAGACGGCAATACGAGCATTAGATTTTGAACCTGATGAATTGGAACGGATAGAAGAGCGTCTTTTTTCTCTTCGGGGTTTTGCTCGTAAATATCAAGTTTCAGCGGATGAATTGATTCAGTTACGCGATAAAATGGATGCAGAACTCGCTGATTTTGAAGAGGCTCAGACTATATTGACACGCTTTGAAGATGAGGCAAGACAAGCACAAAAAAAATATGATATGTTAGCGCAAGCGTTGTCAATAAAACGTCAAGAGGTTGCAAAGAACTTGTCTGAAAGCGTGATGACTGAGCTACCGGCATTGAAATTAGAGAGGGCTGAATTTATTGTTGAAATGCAAAGTGATACGGAAAAGCGGAGTGCAGAGGGATGTGATCGTGTTGAATATTGGGTGCGAACAAATCCTGGCTCACGGGCCGGTCCCATGCTTAGTGTGGCTTCTGGCGGTGAATTATCTCGTTTTTTGCTGGCATTAAAAGTTGTTTTATCTGATCGAGGATCAGCACCGACGCTGATTTTTGATGAAATTGATACAGGCGTTGGGGGGGCTGTTGCAGCGGCTATTGGGCAACGGTTGCAACGCTTATCAGAACATGTCCAAGTTTTCGCTATTACGCATGCTCCACAGGTTGCATCGAAAGCGCATGGTCATTTTCTTATTTCAAAAATTGAGAGTCATGATAAAGGACGCTTTGTTACTGCGATTCATAAAATGGAAGAGCATGAGCGTGCAGAAGAAATTGCCCGTATGTTGGCTGGAGAACAGATTACTGAAGAAGCGCGTGCAGCGGCTCAAAAGCTTCTAGCATAAAGGTAATTAGTCAGCGATAAAAATACTGGAAAGCTTGAATTTATTGAGATTCACTTGATGAGGATGCGTGTGGAAATCCTTGTGGCAGTGCTTGTAATTTGGAATAGATTTTATGAACAAAGATGCAGATAAAAATCTCACAGCTGTTGAAGCAGAACGTGAATTAGAGTGGTTGGCAAAAGAAATTGCACGTCATGATGTGCTTTATAATCGTGATGATCAGCCTGAAATTTCTGATGCAGAATATGATGCTTTGCGCCGCCGTAATGCAGAAATTGAAGCTCTTTTTCCAGAGCTTATACGTATTGATTCTCCTTCACATAAAATTGGGGCACCAATTTCTGAAAAGTTTGAAAAATCTGTTCATGCACAGCCTATGCTTTCACTTGATAATGCGTTTAGCTCTGAAGATGTTAGTGAATTTGTTGAGCGTATTCGTCGTTTTTTACGGCTTCCAGAAACACAAGTGTTGGAAATAACAGCGGAGCCAAAAATTGATGGTTTATCTTTGTCTTTACGCTACGAAAAGGGGCGGCTTGTGCGTGCGGCAACGCGTGGGGATGGAACTGTCGGTGAAAATGTGACGGCAAATGCCCGAACAATTGCTGATATTCCACAAGTTTTACAAAGTGATTTTCCTGATATCATTGAGGTTCGCGGTGAAGTTTATATGGGGCGGGAAGATTTCCAAGCACTGAATATCAGCCAACAAGAGAAGGGCAAGTTAACCTTTGCCAATCCTCGAAATGCGGCGGCTGGTTCACTCCGTCAGCTTGATTCACGGATAACCGCTAGCAGAAAACTTCAATTTTTTGCTTATGCTTGTGGTGAGGTGAGTGAAATATTGGCAGAAAGTCAAATGGAGATGATGAAAAAGCTAAAAGAATATGGCTTTGTTATCAATCCATTAACAAAAGTCTTTAAGACAGTAAAAGAAATTATTTCGTATTATCACGATATCGAAGAATGCCGTCATTCTTTAAGCTATGATATTGATGGCATTGTTTATAAGGTTAATGATTTGATGCTCCAAAAGCGTTTGGGGTTTGTTTCTCGTTCGCCGCGTTGGGCTATCGCCCATAAATTTCCAGCAGAAAAAGCGATAGCGCTTTTGGAAGATATTGACATTCAAGTTGGTCGCACGGGAGCTTTGACACCTGTTGCACGTCTTACGCCTATTACTGTTGGTGGAGTGGTGGTGACCAATGCTAGTTTGCATAATGAGGATTATATTAAGGGAATTGGTCATAAAGGAGAGCCCATTCGTGAAGGACGTGATATCCGTGTAGGCGATAGCGTGATTGTACAACGTGCTGGTGATGTGATCCCTCAAGTTATTGATGTTATCATTGAAAAACGCCCGAAAGATGCTGCTGTTTTTATTTTTCCTCATTTGTGCCCAGCTTGTGGGAGTCATGCTGTTCGTGAAGTGGGAGAAGCCGTGCGTCGCTGTACAGGGGGGCTTATTTGTCCGGCACAAGCGATTGAACGTATTCGTCATTTTGTTTCACGCAATGCTTTTGATATTGAGGGCTTGGGTAAAAAACAAGTGGAGTTCTTTTTCCATGTTCAAGATGAAGCGCTTTGTATTCATACACCAGCCGATATTTTTACGTTACAACGGCGCCAAGAAAAATCTTTGATACGTTTGGAAAATATGGAAGGTTTTGGTACTGTTTCAGTGCGGAAATTGTATGATGCCATTAATGCGCGCCGAGAAATTCCTTTGAGCCGTTTTTTGTTTGCATTAGGGATTCGTCATGTTGGCGAAGTGAATGCACGCCGCCTTGCACGTGCTTATAAAAATTATACAGCTTTTGAGACCGCGGCTATGGAAGCACTTATGCCATGTGATAAGAAAAATGAAGAAGGAAATGAGGCTTGGATGGAGCTTACCAATATCGAAGGAATTGGACCACAGGTAGGGAGCGCAATTGTTGATTTTTATCAAGAAGCGCATAACCGTGAGATTTTATCTGTTTTGCTTGAAGAAGTAACACCTCTTGATGAAGAGCCTATCATAGCAGATTCTTCACCAATAGCGGAGAAGATCATTGTTTTTACAGGAACTTTGTCGCATATGTCACGCGATGAAGCAAAAGCATTGGCAGAGCGATTAGGGGCTAAAACATCTGGTTCACTTTCTAAAAAAACAGATCTTCTTGTTGCAGGACTTGGAGCGGGCTCCAAATTGGCTAAAGCTGAAGAATTAGGTGTTGAGGTTATCGATGAAGAGGTTTGGCTACAGCTGATTGAGAAACATAATGTTTAAAGGGTGTTTTCCAGAAGATCGTATACTGTTGATATGATTATCTTTCTTACATTTTTTTGGGGGATGAAATCAAAAAGGGGATAATAGGAGCTGTTTTTTGCAAAAATAGAGCGCCATATATTTTGATATTTATTAAGTTATTAAAATAATTAACGTTGAACTTAAATATTAAACTTAAACTATTATGATGAAGAATATACAAGGTTATTATTAGTAAAATTTATAAATTATCATTGTGAAGCAAGGTAAAAATTGTAAATAAATATGCAGAATTTTTGAATCTAAACGGCGTAATAAGTTGGTTATAATAAGCGTTTTAGAAATGCGACGCGGAGGATTACAAAATATAATGAAAATTTCTATATAGCAGAATAAGGCTATAACTCATGTGGAAATGGTGGAGGATAGTTGATAAGCATTATCTTTTGCAAGTGTATCCTGTTCTGTTTCAATTTGGGAAGAGCTTTTGTTGTATTTCATAGAAGCATTTTTTGTGTTTGCTGATGGTAAATACACACTTCTCTTTTTAAAAGAGAAGTGTGTGGTGTTTTTGTAAGAATCGTTGAAAGATATTTGTGTTGCTTCATTTAAAGGGGCATTGTTGCTTCTTTTGCCCATTTTTTATCTTCTTCATTTAAGTAAGGTGCATTCATCTGATAAACGCGCGCATGGTAATCATTGAGCCATTGCCGTTCTTCTTGTGTCAAAAGCTCTGGAAGGATTAACCGTCGATCAATGGGGCAATGTGTGAGTGTCTCAAACGAGAGCATTTCTATATCTCCACCATCAATTTTTTGTGCTGGCTTTACTATCATCAAATTTTCAAGACGGATACCAAAAGCGCCTTCGCGGTAATAGCCTGGCTCGTTTGAAAGAATCATACCGGAGATGAGTTCTTGGCACCCTTTGCGAGAAATATTTTGCGGTCCTTCATGGACAGAAAGATAAGATCCAACACCATGACCGGTGCCATGGGCATAATCAAAACCAGCTTTCCACAATGCAATGCGTGCTAGAATATCAATGTCTTGTCCACGGGTTCTTTTGGGAAAGCAAGCAGTTGAAAGAGTAATCATGCCCTTGAGAACAAGAGTGAAACAGCGTTTTTCTTCTTCTCCAATATTCCCAATTGCTACTGTACGTGTGACATCTGTCGTTCCATCACGATATTGGCCACCTGAATCAACAAGATAAAGTTCACCAGCATTGAGTTGTTTATTTGTTTGTGTCGTTACACGATAATGAATAATGGCGCCATTTTCTCCTGCTGCTGAAATTGTATCAAAAGAAAGATCTTTAAGTTTTTCTCCCATTTCGTTTGCTGTATTTATGCGAAATTCTTCTAATTTTTGAGCAGCAGAAATTTCACTTATTGACCCTGGTATTTGTTTATCTAACCAAGAAAAAAAACGGGTTAGGGCAACACCATCGCGTAGATGCGCTTTGCGTGCGCCATTGAGTTCTGTGTCATTTTTAATGGCACGTGGTAGAGCAGCAGGATCGGTAAGTGTGATAAAAGAGCTATTTTTTTCTTCAATAACAGTTCGTAATTTTTCGCATGTTAGCTGTGGATCTAAGGCAAACACGGTCCCTTTTTGAACATACTCTTTGATCTTGGGAATAAGCTGTTCTGGTTCATATAATTTTGCATAACGTTCCAGATATTGTTTCTGTTCTACACCAAGTTTTTTGCTGTCAATGAATAAGGCTGGTGTTTCGTTAAGTGGAATGAGAGCAAAACAAAGGGAAAAAGGCGTGTTGGAAACATCATTGCCCCGTATATTGAATGTCCATGCAATGGAAGAGGGGTCTGTAAAAATAAAAGCATTTGCATGAGTTTGCTGTATATCTTTGTAAATCAAAGCGAGTTTTTCATCTGTATCGCACCCAGCATATTTGAGAGGGTGAATTGATAAGGCAGATTGTGGTAACTTTGGTTGATTATGCCAGAGCAAATCAATGGGATTATGTTGAACTTCTACAAGTTTTCCACCTGCTTTCATTTCTAATGCGTTTCTCAATGCATCGGTGGCAGCAATCGTGTGGAGCCATGGATCAAAGCCAATAGAAAGTTTTTGACCATTTTTTTCAAGCCATTGTGAGGGAGGACAAGTTATGAGATCTTCATAATTAAAAATATCAGGATCAGTTTGTTGGCGAACTTGGAGCTTATATCGCCCATCTGTAAATATGATGGCTTTGTTTTTTAAAATCAGTGCAATCCCAGCTGATCCAGTAAAGCCGGTTAACCAGCTAAGGCGTTGAGCATGAGGGGGGACATATTCTCCTTGATGCTCATCGCACCGCGGAACAAGAAAACCATCGAGTCCAAGGTGATCGAGTTCTTTACGAAGGCAAGAAATGCGTTCTGCTGCATAAGCAGGATTTGTTGTCGCCTCAAAAGATTGATACATAACGACGTCCTTTTCTTTTATTTTCTTTTATTTCAGATGTATCGTAACCCATCCTTGCCGGTGGTATGTTTCGATATGCTTCATTCCTTGTTTTATATAAGTCTCCAAAACATGGGCATGTTGTTCTTCAAGAATTCCAGAGAGTATAAGTGATCCCCCTTTTTGAAGTGCCTTTACCACTTCTTGCGCAAGTTCAATAAGCGGATTAGCAAGGATATTGGCAACGATGAGATCAAAAGGGGTTCGTGATGCAATTGCATCATGGGCAAAATCTGTTGCTGTAATAGCTGTAATATATTCCTTGACACCATTGAATTCGATATTGTGTTGTGCAACTTGAACAGCAATTGGGTCAATATCGGATGCAAGAACAGTAATTGGTTTGAGCATTGCTATGCCAATGGCTAGTACACCGCTCCCAGTACCAAGATCAAGGGCATTTTTGGGATTTTCGTGTTTCATGACTTTGGCAATCATTTCTAAACAACCGGCTGTTGTTCCATGATGTCCGGTGCCAAAAGCTTGATTAGCTTCAATTTCAATAGGGAGAACATTTGCTGGAATGGCGTTTCGGTTGTGACTTCCATGAAGGAAAAAAGGACCGGCTTGCACAGGTTTTAGTCCTTCTAGGCTTTTTTGTACCCAATCAATGTTGGGTAAAACTTCCATATTAATTTTATCAAAATCTATAGAAAGGATTTGAGCAAAACGTTTCAATGCGTTCTCTTGATTGTCTTGATCGACATATAGAGAAAGCTCATATACAGCATTTTGTTCATCTATCTCTATAAGAGCAAGAGGATACCCTTCTTCGTCAAAGGCTGTTTCTATAAGGGTATAGAACCGTTCTGCTTCATTTTTAGAAGCAGTATAATAGAGGCGAATTTGTTGCGACATGCTGTTCTTTCTTTTGATCGGTTTTTTTAGTTTAAGATGAGTTTTTTTAACCGTTCAATGGCGATTTCATCTTTTAATTCGCTATCGCTTTCTTTCGTGTCATAACGGATAACGCCAGCTAATTTTCCACCTTTTTTGAGTAAAAAAATTGCTGCTGTATGGTTATATGTATAGTTTCCATCTGTTTCAGGGACTTTTTCAGCAACGATGTTGAAAGAATTGACCATTTTATGAACTTTTTCAGGATCTCCGCTGATGCCAACAATTTTATTGTTAAAATTACTGAGATAATCATGGAGTACTTTTGGTGTGTCTCGTTCAGGATCAACAGTCACAAACCATATACCTAATTTATCAGCTTCAGGCCCAAGGGCTGTAAGCCATCGATCAAGATTCATCAGTGTGGTAGGGCAGCTTTCAGGACACATAGTGAAGCCGAAAAAAATTATTGAAGGCTTGCTTCGAACATCAGCCTCAGTAATATTTTTTCCATTAGAATCAGTGAGAGTAAAGTTATCACCTAAAGGCTTATTTGTCAGCGTATCATAAATAAAAACACCTGCAAGAAATATGATTGTCAGCCCCAAGATGCGTATTACATTTTTCATAGTTTGACTCTCTTAAATAGATCGAGAAATTGTAACATCGGCAGGTTTGTTTTGCAATGTGTGTTTCATGGTTGATTTTATTGGCTTGATTGGTATGTCTTTCCATATCTATGATGAAACATTGGTGAAAGATGCATGAATATTGAGAACGATCTTCGGTTTCATGAAAGTGAGCCTCGTATCCATACGACGGCACGGCTGCATGGTTGTAAATTAGGGCGCTATGTGGAAATTAATGAGCGGGTGATTTTACGGGATGTAACCGTTGGAGATTTTTCTTATTTAGAACGTAATAGTGAGGCTATTTATAGCGATATTGGGCGTTTTTGTTCTATTGCATCTCATGTACGAATGAATGCGTTGGAGCATCCTATGGAGCGCGTTTCAACGCATAAAATAACCTATCGTCCAAACGAATATTTTCGTTATATGGCATTAGATAGTGGTTTTCGTGAAAGGCGTTGTGCAAAACGTGTTATTATTGGGCATGATGTGTGGATTGGATATGGTGCGGTTATTATGCCTGGGGTGACTATTGGTCATGGCGCTATCATTGGCGCGAACGCTGTTATAACGAAAGATGTTTTGCCTTATACGATTGTCGTTGGGGTGCCTGCTAAACGGTTGCGGATGCGTTTTCCCAATAATGTGATAGAATGCCTTTTAGATATGGCTTGGTGGGATTGGCCGCTTGATAAAATTCACAACGCATTGCCTGATATGCAAAATTTGCCCATTGAAGCCTTTGTTCGTAAATGGAAATGACATTCAGAATAAAATAAAGTGGTTTCTTGAAAAAACTGATCGTGGTTTACTTGTAATTAAGCTTTGTTTACAAAATTGTCTAGTACACGCTTTTCTCCGGCTTTTTCGAACATTATTGTCAATTTATGATCGTCTATTGCTGTAATATGACCATAACCAAATTTTATGTGAAAAATCCGATCATTGACAGAAAAATCTGATGGTGCATGAGAGATTGATTGAGAGATAACTTTCCCTTCAATATTCTTGTTTTTTTGTGCACGCTTTTGTCTTGCTGTTGCATAGTCAGTATAAAAGGAATCGTGATGTTGAAAGGAAGATTTTCCATAACCACCATAGGATGTTTCCATTTCTACAACTTCTATATGTTCTGCTGGTAATTCATCTAGAAAACGGGAGGGAAGAGCAGGTTGCCAAAGTCCATGAATTCTTCGATTAGATACAAACCATATATGCAAATGTTTTTTTGCTCTTGTTAGACCTACGTAAGCAAGGCGCCGTTCTTCTTCTAATCCTGAACGTCCACCTTCATCTAATGAGCGTTGGTGGGGAAAGAGTCCTTCTTCCCAACCTGGAAGAAAAACTGTTTCAAATTCAAGTCCTTTGGCTGAATGAAGTGTCATGATGTTGACTGCATCCATATTTTCATTATTTTCCGTTTCCATAACGAGTGCAACATGTTCCAAAAAACTTTGAAGATTTTCAAATTGTTCCATGGAACGAATCATTTCTTTAAGATTTTCTAGTCTTGTAGGAGCCTCTGGTGAGCGATCTTCTAACCACATGGTTGTATAACCAGAATCATCAAGGACGATCTCGGCAAGTTCTCTATGAGGAGTGTCTTGAAGCATATTTTGCCAGCGGCGGAAGCTTTCAATGAGGCTTCGTAACGCACTGCGTGCCTTAGGCTTTAATTCATCTGTTTCAATGATGTCAGCGGCAGCAGAAAAGAGAGGAACAGCACGTGCACGTGCACTCTCATAAAGAATGCGCAGGGTTGCATCTCCTATGCCGCGTTTTGGTGTATTAATAACACGCTCAAAAGCTAAATCATCAGTAGGTTGGACAACAACGCGTAAATAAGCCATGGCATCACGTATTTCCATTCGCTCATAAAAACGAGGACCACCAATGACGCGATAATTAAGGCCAAGTGTTACAAAGCGATCTTCAAATTCACGCATTTGAAATGATGCGCGTACCAATATAGCCATATGATTTAATGCATGACCGGTTTGTTGTGCGCGTTCGATTTCTTCTCCGATTGCTCGTGCTTCTTCTGCCGAATCCCATGCTGAATGAATTTTTACCTTTTCTTCCTCACTCTTTATTTGAGCAGAAAAAAGGACTTTTCCCAGCCTTTCTTCATTATGAGCAATGAGATGGGAGGCGGTTTTGAGAATATGGGATGTTGAGCGATAATTGCGTTCTAGACGAATAATTTTAGCAGAAGGAAAATCTTTTTCAAAACGTAATATGTTTTCGACTTTTGCACCACGCCATCCATAAATGGATTGATCATCATCGCCAACACAACAAAGATTAACATGTTGACCTTGAGGATGTTGGGCCAAAAGGCGAAGCCAAAGATATTGTGCTGTATTTGTATCTTGATATTCATCGACAAGAATATAACGAAATTGAGAATGATATTCGCGAAGAATATCTGGATTATGTTGGAAGATAGAGATAGAATGAAGTAGAAGGTCACCAAAATCACAAGCATTAAGATCTTTTAATCGATTTTGATAATTGTGATAAAGTTCACGTCCCATGCCGTTACCAAAGGAATGAGCATCACTTTTTGAGATATGTTTTGGTGAAAGTCCTTGATTTTTCCAAGAATCAATCATCATGGCAAGGTTTCGTGCGGGCCAACGCTTATCGTCTAATCCTTCAGCTTGAATAAGCTGTTTTAAAAGTCGAAGAACATCATCGCTATCGAGAATTGTAAAGTTTCTTTTTAAATCAACAAGCTCTGCGTGACGGCGTAAAATTTTAGCGCCAGTGGAATGAAAGGTTCCAAGCCAAGGCATACCTTCAACAACTTCTCCAATAAGTTCACCAATACGTATTTTCATTTCACGTGCTGCTTTGTTGGTGAAAGTGACAGCAAGTATTTGCTGAGGAGAGGCAAGTCCAGAGCGTAAAATGTGAGAAATACGGGTTGTTAAAACGCGCGTTTTTCCTGTACCAGCACCTGCAAGAACTAAAAGAGGTCCCTCAGTATTCATAACAGCTTGTTGCTGTTCTGGATTGAGTTGTTCTAAATAATCTGTGTTATATGATTTTTGTTCTTTTAGAGTATGGGAGAAAAAACCAGAGCTCTTCTTATCATGGTCTGGAGGGGAATCTTCTTCAAAGAAAGGTATGGTGTGATCAGAAAAATTACTCATTATCTCTCTTTTGTAGTCTTTTTTTTATTGAAGTTCTAGATTAAAAAAACTTCTCTTAAAAAGTCACAACAGTTTCAGTTGAACAGACAGAAAGAGAACGTAAAAAATAAGCACAAACATTAAAGGCGTTGGGTGAGAACGCTTTGAAGGGCATAAACGCGTAACGAAGCCGAAAGATTTACTTGTTGTGGTCTTTTGCTATCAATATCGGTGATAATAAAGGCTAAAGATTGTCCTTTTTGGCGGGCTATATCTTTTAGAATATCTAAAAATGGTGGTTCTAAAGAGACGCTTGTTGCGTGTCCATCAACGCGAACAGATATCTTTCGTGGAATGACTTTTGACCAATCGATAGAATTATTTTCGTGCATTTTTCCACCTTTATTCGTCGTTTCGTAAACGATTTTGATCAAGAAATTTTTGCGTTTTTAAAGATTTTTGTTGCTCAAAATTTTTTTCAGTTTTTGTTCGTCCAAAACGATAACGATTTTGCTCAGCACGAAGAGATTTTTCTGTACGTTTTTTTTGTTTTCGAAATTGGCGAAGATTAATCAATTCAGTCATGAGAAAAATTATTTTTTCCGAAAGGAATCTAAAGAGACAACATCAGCACTTTGACTTTGTTTTGCATCGTTATTTGAAGGTTCTTTGTTTGTACTGAGATTTTGTTCTTTTGTAAGCGTATTTTCTATTTTTTGTTTGTTTGATAAGGTAATGGGCGTAGTTGAGGTATTTTCTGAATTTTCACTTTCTCCAGAGGTCAGATTTGAGGGCAGATCAAATGCTGCTTCAAATGCTGCTACAGGATCATAAAAGACCTGAATGGAAGTAAAAGGAATCACGAGCTTTTCGGTTATTTCCCTGAAAGAGAGGGTTACTTCGAAAGCTGTTTCTGAAACACTGAGATCTCTAAATTGATGTTGTAAGACGATTGTCATTTGCTCGGGATAGCGATTTTTTAGCCGAGGAGAAATTTTAACGCCTGGGGCATTTGTCAAAAAAGTTATAAAAAAATGATGATTTCCCGGAAGACCTGCTTTGGCAACTTCCGATAAAACTTTACGGATAACTCCACGAAGCGCATCCTGAACGAGAATATCGTAACGGATTTGATCTTTAACCATCGAAGTTTATTCCTTTTATTTCACGTAGCAGAATGGGGCGTATTGATATTGTGTGACAGAATATATTTTAAATTAGCAGTATTTTTTCTACGATGCACCTCAATAAATCGAATAAATACGAAACTCTATGGTAAATAATGTCTGATAACGTCTGAAAGATCAATCAACAACATTTAAAAAAGTGAAGGCTTCTGTTGCCAGGTGCCTCCGAACCCCGCTTAAACCTGCGACGGTTTAAGGCTCAAATTGAAACATTCACACCACCTTAAGCGGCGAGACGTGCTTCCGCATAGTTGTCATTTGCAACTACTCATTTAGCCCGATAACGGTGGTACAATGCCGAGTAAAAGAGCGATCTTTACACCCTTGTCGATCCTATTTCGCCCCCACCAAAATATAACTTTGGTTTCTTATATTTTGGTGGAGGCGCCGGGTACCGCCCCCGGGTCCAATAGGTTTATTTCACCGTCCATTTATTACCATAGCTGGTAAACCAGCCCTCTAAATATAGATGAAGAACAGTCTTAGGAAAAGGGGGGGTTGTTAATATTTTTAATCCTCTAATTATTTATGGAGCTATATGATGCGGCTGTAAAGTATAGTCCGCTCATTTTTGGAGAGGAGATGATGCAAAATGACAAATAATTTAGCAGATATTAAACTATATGATTCAAATCCCGATGAAGCAGCAGTAGAACGACTTAGCCGTCGTTTAGCTTTAGTGATGAAAAAGCAGGATGCAGCGCTTGTTGCTACATCGGATCCAAAAGAGTTAGAACGTGTTGAAAAATGGGTTCAAGATGTTTTAGAAGCCGATGAGAAGAGTGCTAAAATGGCTGTTTCAAAAGTGGCTGAGATGATGTCTGGAGAGCGTAGAAAAAGTCGACTGACTTTTTATTATCTAGTTGCTAAGCACCTTAATGCACTTCATAAAATTTAAACAATATTAAATTTGTGATAATGATAAAAAAAGCCCAATTTCTTGGGCTTTTTCGTTGATAAAAAGGGTTAATGTTTTTCATCCTCTTGGAGGTAGCCTCCTTTACGCATACTCGGGACAAAGAGAAGAGCAATGAATGCCATGATCATCACGACGGTTATATAAAAATAAAAGAGTGATTCATGACCGTACTTTTTTAATCCAAGCGCGACGTATTCAGCAGAACCACCAAATAAGGCGTTGCCAATGGCATGAGAGATGCTAACGCCTAATGCGCGTATTGAAGAGGGAAACATTGCTGATTTGACGACACCAGAGATGGATGTATACATGCTCATAATGAAGAGCAAGCCAATAATGACGGAAAAGGCAACCCATATACTATGCGTATTACCGATTATCCAGAGTCCAGGAAATGTAAAGATGACAGAGAGTATACTCCAAATGATAAGTAAAGTTTTTGTTCCAATTTTATCGGCTATGATACCAGCTATGGGTTGGAATAGGATGAAAATAAATAGTACAGCTGTCATAATCGTTGTTGCGGTATGTTTATCAAAGCCGGTGGTTGTGATTAGATATTTTTGCATATAAGTCGTAAAGGTGTAAAATGTGAGTGATCCTCCTGATGCAAAGCATGCAATTACGACAACGGCTTTTGTATGCTTGGTGAGAAGTTCCTTAAGACTGCCAGAGTGTTTGTGAGAGCGGCTTTCTTTCGTGGTTGTTTCGTGGAGAGAACGACGCAGATAAATCGCAATCACTGCCCCGAAACCACCAATCACAAAAGGAATGCGCCATCCCCATGCTTTTAACTGATCTTCAGAGAGATAAGATGCTAGAATAAATATAATGAAGCTGGCAAGAAGTTGACCTGTAATAAGGGTGGCTGATTGGAAAGAAGCAAAAAGCCCACGATGTTTTTTGAGAGCAACTTCGCTCATATAAGTGGCTGCTGTACCATATTCACCACCCGCTGAAAGTCCTTGCATCATTCGAGCTAAAAGTAAAAGGATTGCTGATGTTATTCCTAAGGTTTCATAGGTGGGAAGTATGGCGATGAAAAAAGAGCCACCACACATCATAAAAATGGATATAAGCATCGAGCGTTTACGTCCATAACGATCGGCGACAAATCCTAAAAACCAAGCTCCAATAGGGCGCATAAGAAAGCCAATAAAAAACACACCCGCGGTTTTTAACAGTGGCGTAATCGTATCACCATCGGAGGGAAAGAATTGTGATGCAAAATAAATTGATGCAAATGAGTAAACGTAAAAATCATACCATTCTACGAGATTTCCTGATGCGCTTGCTATAATAGCAAAAACACGTTTTCTTGCATCCTGTGATGCTGAAGTTGTTTCATTTTTCATGAATTGTTCCCCTTTTGGATTTATATTTTATATTTTCTAAACATAATTGTTTATGATTTCCAGAAAAATTCAATTGTATTATAATAATTTCTTAGGGAAACTCTTTAAGATGATTTATTAGAGTTATGTTGTCATTCGTTTTAAGATTTTTACTTGTGTTATAGAATAAAAAGTTATCACGTTGCATTTAAAGGGAGAGAACATTGAAAAGTAGATCAAGATACCTTTAAACTTTATGAGAAGAATGCAATTATTGGCATACCGGAAGATTATAGAAGAGATGGTCTTTATGAGCAGAAAGCCCAAAAACTGAAGACATTTCATAAAGCTTAAATAATGTAAAAGGGGATTTTGTGTCCTTGCTTATCTTGTTGTATCACCACACATCATTATTTAGGAGGGGGAGGTAAGGCTCATATAAGGTTTTCCGTATGAGGTGTTTTTCAGATATCATGATAAATATTTAGGGTAGGGCTTGCCTATAGAATCTTATCAAGTAAATTACATAAAGAGGGCAGTAACTATAGACAATTTAAGAGAAACTGAGTTGTTTGTAAGACGAATGCGGGGCAGAATTTTCGTTCTTTGTTAGGATGGAGAGGAGATAAAAAAAGCCCAATTTCTTGGGCTTTTTTTTTATCCAGAAAATAAGTTTAATGAAGTCTATCGTCTTTATCGAGATATCCTCCTTTATCTATATCGGGCATAAGAAGAATAGAGATGAGTGCAATGACCATCATACCAACTATGTAAAAAAAGAAAACAGATTCGTATCCCATATTTTTTAATCCAAGCGCTACATATTCGGCAGAACCGCCAAAGAGTGCGTTGCCAATGGCAAAAGCAAATCCAACACCAATTGCTCGGATTGAAGCAGGGAACAATTCTGCTTTTATGATACCAGCAATGGACGTATAAAAACTCATAACACAGAGTATTCCAATAATGATTAAGAGTGCTGTCCATGGATTATGGGCATTACCGATCATTTTAAGTACAGGGATAGTGCAGATAATGGATAATAGCCCCCAACTAATGAGTGAAGCTCTTGCTCCAATTTTATCGGCTAGGGAACCAAAAAGGGGTTGGAGTAGCACAAAAATAAAGAGGGCGGCAGTCATTATCGTTGTTGCAGTTTGTTTATCAAAGCCGGTGGTTGTGATCAGATATTTTTGCATATAAGTAGTGTATGTATAAAATGTGAGTGATCCACCAGCTGTAAAGCCAACAACCAAAAAGAAAGCTTTTTTATGATTGCGAAAAAGTTCTCGAAGACTACCAGCATGTTTTTCAGAGCGGCTTTTGTGGGTTGTTGTTTCATGGAGCAAACTACGCAGATAAATTGCAACGATTGCTCCAAAGCCACCAATCACAAAAGGAATACGCCATCCCCACGCTTTTAACTGATCTTCAGTAAGGTAAAGGGCTAAAATAAATATTATAAAACTTGCGAGAAGTTGACCTGAGATCGTTGTTGCATATTGAAAAGAAGCAAAGAGCCCGCGACGATTTTTGGGTGCAACTTCGCTCATATAAGTTGCTGCTGTACCATATTCACCTCCAACGGAAAGTCCTTGAAACATACGGACAAAAAGGAGAAGGAATGCTGCTGCTATTCCCAAGGTTTTATAAGTGGGAAGTATGGCAATGAGAAAAGAGCCACCACACATCATAAAAACAGAAATAAGCATTGAGCGTTTACGTCCATAACGATCCGCAATGAATCCAAAGAGCCATGCTCCAATTGGACGCATAAGAAAGCCAATAAAAAAGATTCCTGCTGTTTTTAACAGTTGTGTAACGATATCTTCATCTTCAGGAAAAAATTGTGAGGCAAAATAAACCGATGCAAAGGAGTAAGCATAGAAGTCGTACCATTCTACCAGATTTCCTGATGCGCTGGACATGATAGCAAAAATACGTTTCCTTGTATCATGTGGGTCTAAAGTTGTTTGATTATTCATGAAGTATTCCCCTTTTAGATTTATAACTTTTCTTCTTTTTAAAGCTATTTACGATGTGCATTATAAAAACGCCATTGTACCATGATAATTTTTCAGAGAAACATAAAGATTTTTTCTAGAGCTATCAGTGCTGTTTTGGGCTTATGGTGTTGTTATATTGCGTAAATTATGCGCTTTTTACTATCCTTAAGGAAATATTATTTTTTGTTTGATTGTGAATTATTTGCATATGCAGAGTGCTTATGAAGATATGATACTCTTTAGTTTATATGCTTGATGTTGTTTCGTAAAATGATGTTATTGACTATTGCATGCGAGGTTGGTGTATCAGTTAAAATACTTTTTAGGAATGATCTTAAGTGTTAAGGGGGAGTACAATATTAAGAGTTCCTCAATAGTATAATGATAGCGGCTTGCACTTTTATTAAGTGTAAAGAGAGTGATGCCCATGTTTATACTTTACGGGGCTTTTACGTTATGTCATTCACGGGTGCCGTTGTGAAATGGAGTTGGGTGCATTGAGAAATGTTTCTCAAAAAAGTGTGCGAATTCATAATATAATGGTATTTTCTATTTTTCATGAAAGGATTTGTTTTGCATGAGGGGGTACTATTAAGAACGTATTAAACAAAATCATGAGTGTAATCTTTATTATTGATAAAATTTCTTGAAAGATAATCACTTTTCTTCAACGTTGAGTGGGAATGGGAATATTAAAATAAATCAAAAGTTTTTTATCTTCAGTGAATTAAATTCAGCAAAAGAAGTATTTATTACATAATAATATGAAGCCATTTGTTTTTATAAGCGGCGTGTGTAGGAGGGAACATTGCTTCTTTAGAGTGTTTGAAGGGATAAAAAACTGTGAGCTTTAAACTTCTATTGGAAAGAATATAAAAAAGCCCAGAATACTGGGCTTTGCTTTTTTTGTTGAAACCCTTGTTTGTTAACATTAAAGGTTAATGAATATCGTCTCCTTGTAAATACCCTTTTTTGCGAGCATCTGGCATTAAGAGAACAGCAATGAATGCAATAATCATCATGCCGGTTATATAAAAATAGAAGACAGATTCATATCCAAGATCTTTTAATCCAAGCGCGACATATTCAGCAGAACCGCCAAACAGTGCGTTGGCAATAGCATAAGAGAGCCCAACTCCTATCGCTCGTACTGAAGCGGGAAACATTTCTGATTTTACAATGCCAGAGATAGATGTATAAAAGCTCATAATGCAGAGCATTCCAGTAATGACTGATAAAGCAATCCATGTACTATCAGTATTACCAATCATATTAAGTCCAGGAATGGTAAAGATAATAGATAAGACACTCCAAATAAGGAGAGAAGTTCTTGTTCCAATTTTATCTGCGAGAGAACCAAAGAGGGGTTGGAGTAACATGAAAACAAAGAGTGCAGCAGTCATTATAGTTGTGGCTGTATGTTTATCAAAGCCGGTGGTTGTGATCAGATATTTCTGCATGTAAGTCGTATAGGTGTAAAATGTGAGCGATCCTCCAGCGGTAAAGCCGATAACTAGAAAAAAAGCTTTTCGGTGGTTGCTCAGAAGTCCCCTAATACTACCAGCTTGTGCACTAGAACGACTTTCTTTGGTCGTTGTCTCATGGAGTGTGCGGCGTAGATAAATCGCAACAATTGCGCCGCATCCACCAATAGCAAATGGAATACGCCAGCCCCACGCTTTTAGCTGATCTTCGGTGAGATAAAGCGCTAAAATGAATATAACGAGACTGGCTAGAAGTTGACCACCAATCAGTGTGGTATATTGGAAAGAGCTAAAAAATCCACGGCGATTTTTGAGGGCGATTTCGCTCATATAAGTTGCTGTTGTACCATATTCACCGCCGACAGAAAGCCCCTGAAGCATTCTGAGTAAAAGTAAAAGAATTCCTGCTGCCACTCCAATGGTTTCATAGGTAGGAAGTAGGGCGATTAAGAACGAACCACCACACATCATAAAAACAGAGATAAGCATTGAGCGTTTGCGTCCGTAACGATCGGCAATGAAGCCAAAAAGCCATCCGCCGATTGGGCGCATAAGAAAACCAATAGCAAAGACACCAGCCGCTTTTAAAAGTTGCGTAACGACATTGCCATCTGAGGGAAAGAATTGTGATGCAAAATAAATAGATGTAAAGGAATAAACATAAAAGTCATACCATTCTACTAGATTACCTGATGCACTGGACACGATAGCCCAGATACGTTTTCTTGTATCATGTGGTTTTAAAGCTTCTTGTTTTTCCATAGTCGATCCCTTTATTTGATGTTTATCCATCTTTGTTCATTTATGTCATTTTTTTAGAAGCTGTCTATAGTATTTTATCTTTTGCATCAAAAATTTAGTCAGATCATGATAATTTCTTGTGTAAGATGTTTTTGGAAAAAGATTTGAATTATGTTTGTACGGATTTTACAGTTTTTATTTTCTATAATGAGAAGAATCGGACATAATAGCCCTATGAAGTCATATCTTGCTCTTTTATCTCATGTTTTAAATCAGGGTATTGATCGGACAGATCGAACGGGTGTTGGCACGCGATCTATCTTTGGGTATCAGATGCGCTTTGATTTACAAGCAGGATTTCCGTTGTTGACAACAAAGAAGCTACACTTACGTTCAATTATTTATGAGCTTTTGTGGTTTCTTAAAGGCGATACAAATATCGCTTGGTTGAAAGAGCATGGTGTGTCGATTTGGGACGAATGGGCTGATGAAAAGGGAAATCTTGGTCCTGTTTATGGTTATCAGTGGCGTTCTTGGCCTGCTCCTGATGGACGCCATATTGATCAAATTAACAATCTTTTAACGATGATTAAGGAAACGCCAGATTCTCGTCGCTTGATTGTATCAGCTTGGAATCCTGCATTAATAGAGGAAATGGCGTTACCTCCGTGTCATTGTCTTTTTCAATTTTACATTGCGGAGGGTAAATTATCTTGTCAACTTTATCAGCGTTCGGCGGATATTTTCTTAGGTATTCCATTCAATATTGCATCCTACGCATTGCTAACGATGATGATTGCGCAAGTAAGCGGTCTTAAAGTAGGCGATTTTATTCATACTCTGGGAGATGCTCATCTTTATTCTAATCATTTTGAACAGGCAAAATATCAATTGTCTCGTATACCAAATGCTTTGCCATGTATGCGCATAAATCCAGCGGTAACAGATCTTTTTTCTTTTCAATTTGAGGATTTTGAGTTGCTTAATTATGAAGCACAACCTCATATTAAAGCGCCGGTAGCAATATGACGATTTCCATTTGTTTAATTGCTGCTGTTGCAGAAAATGGTGTTATCGGTCGTGAAGGTGCAATGCCGTGGCATTTATCGACGGATTTGCAACGCTTTAAAGCTTTGACGTTGCGTAAGCCCATTATTATGGGAAGAAAAACTTGGGATTCTATCGGGAGACCTTTATCAGGGCGTACAAATATCGTCATTACGCGTGATTGTACCTTTTGTGCTGAGGGGGCTGTTGTTGCTCACTCTTTATCGCAAGCTTGTTCTCTTGCAACAAGCGTTGCTTCTCAAAATGATGTAGAGGAAATTTTTATTATTGGTGGTGGTGCAATTTTTCAACAAGGGTTGCATATGGCTGATAAAATATTTCTTACAGAAGTTTTAGCTTCTATAGAAGGTGATAGTTTTTTTCCTGTTTTTGATAAAGAAAAGTGGACTATTGTGCAAACACAAGATATTCCAAAAGGGGATAAAGATAGTCATCCGACACGTTTTGTTGTTTATGAGCGGAAATAATTTTTTGTAATATGAAGTGGAAGGGGTTATCAGTTGTATTGTAATGAGGTAAGAGACACCCTATAAGATCAAGCAAATGGTTGGTGTTCGAGTAGTGGTAATCAGTTAAAGAGGTGATAATGCCCTGGACAAATCAAAATGGTGGTGGCCCGTGGAGTGGCGATAAAAACAGTGGTGACAAAAAAACACCAGCTAAGAATCTCTTTGGTTCTGGTGGCGGTAATGGTGGCGAAAATGGTCCTAATCTTAATGATATTTTGCGCAAAGGGCAGGATCAGTTTAAACAATTCGGGAGAAGCAGTTTTTCTGTTTTATTCCTTCTGCTTATTGTGTTTTTTTGGCTATACCAGTCAATTTATATTGTTCAGCAAAATGAACAAGCGGTAGAGTTGCGCTTTGGCATCCCTAAAGAAGGCATTATTGGTGATGGGTTGCATTTTCATTTTTGGCCAATTGAGACCTATATGAAAGTACCTTTAACGGAAAAAACAATTGCGATTGGTGGGAAGCCTGGTCAGGCGCAACAAAGTGATGGCTTAATGCTTTCAAGTGATCAGAATATCGTTAATGTTAATTTTTCCGTTTACTATCGGATTTCATACCCTAGTCAGTTTTTATTCAATGTGAATGATCAAGAGGGAACAGTCCGCCAAGTTGCTGAGAGTGCAATGCGTGAGGTCATTGGTTCGCGGCCGGTTGATGATGTTTTACGTGACAAGAAAGAAGAAGTTGCTAATGACGTCAGAAAGATTATTCAGTTGACTGTAGATAAATATCAACTTGGTGTTGAAATAAGCCGTGTGTCTATCAGTGAAGCTGCTCCTCCGACAAAGGTTGCTGCTGCGTTTAATTCTGTTCAGCAGGCGGAGCAGGAACGTGGAAGAATGATTGAAGAGGGGAATCGTGTGCGTTTTACGAAAATTGGTTTAGCAAATGGTGAAGCTTCACGCACACGGGAAATCGCAAAAGGTGAAAAGGCACAAATGGTTGAAGAGGCAACAGGGCGTGCTGAACGTTTTCAGGCGATAGCTCGTGAGGCTGCGATTTCACCAGAAGCTGCTCGCTATCGTCTCTATATGGAGACGATGGGGCGGATTCTTTCTTCACCAAATAAGCTGGTTCTTGATCAGGCAAATTCTCCAGCGGTGCCTTATTTACCTTTGAACGAATTGTTGCGTAGCAAGTCATCGGAAAAAGTAAAGGCAACATCAGCGCGTCCTGCGTTACTCTTAGATTCTCGTATTTCTGGAGGAGATTAATTATGCAGCAATCTCGCTTTTTGTTTGTTTTTAGTGCTATAGTGTTTGTTTTGATGATTTTGTGGATGTCCGTATTTATCGTCTATCCTCGTCAACAAGTAGCAATTAAGCGTTTTGGACAAATTGTTCAGGTAGAATCTAATCCTGGAATCTATTTCAAGGCGCCCTTTATCGATAAGATGATCATTGTTGATAATCGGTTATTGCGTTACGATGTTCCTACACAATCTGTACAGGTTCGTGGTGGTGCGTATTATGAGGTGGATGCGTTCTTTATTTACCGTATTACAGATCCTAAGTTGTTTTTACAGCGCATTGCTTCTGGGCGTCCACAAATTGCGGCACGTGAAAACCTTGCACCACGGTTTATTGACGCTTTGCGTGCTGTTTATGGTAAGCGAGAATTTAAAGCAGCCTTATCGGATGAACGAGGCGCGATGATGGCTGAAGTACAGAAGCAGTTTTCTGTAGATGCAGGTTCGTTGGGTATTACCATTGTTGATGTGCGTATTCGTAAAACCGATTTGACTGATGCTGTTTCAGAAGATGTCTATCGGCAAATGGCAGCTGAACGTGAAGCTGCTGCGGAAAATATCCGTGCTCGTGGTCAACAAGAGCGAGATCGTATTGTAGCAGAAGCTAATCGTGAATATGAAGAAATTGTAGCAGCGGCAAAGCGTGATGCTGAAATTACTCGTGGTGAAGGTCAGGCTGAAAGTATTCGTCTTTTATTGAGTGCGAGGGAGGCTAATCCGTCTTTTTACGATTTTTGGTTGGCGATGGAACAATACAAGAATTTAGAGAAAACACCGATGGTGATTTCTCCAAATGAGGATTTCTTTTTCTATTTTCGTAATCCGCCGCAGGCAAATAAAGCATTCTTACCGACAATGAATACTGGCATTAGTAAAACTGATCCAAAATCGGGAGAGAATAGATAAAATAATGGATTGCAGATACGAGATTTTGCATGAAAAGAATGATCTGTGACCATTTTCTTTTATGGTAAAAGTGGTAGAGAGTATCGAGCCGTGCTGGTTTTATGTAGATAAATTTAGTGGGGCTCTTTGCATCTTTGATTAAAGGCATGTCATGGATAGAAGTGTCGTGAGTAAAAATACGTTTTTAAAGTTTTTTATCACAAGAATTGTTTTTTGTGTGACTTTGTTTCTATCAGGGTCAGGTTTGTCTTGGGGAGCAGAGACAAGCGAGGCATTGCTTTCTATTCCTGATTTAGCTTCTGAGCTTTTGGAAACAGTTGTGAATATTTCCACGGCACAGACTGTTGAAGGAACAGAACAGGATGAAAATACCTCGGTACCCGTTATCCCAAAAGATTCATTGCTGGAGGAATATTTTAGTGATTTTTTTACACCCAAGGATGCTCAAAAAGATAGTCAATTTCAAAAGGTGCGTTCTTTAGGGTCTGGTTTTGTGATTGATGCGCAAAAGGGGATTATTGTTACAAATTATCATGTTATTGTTGATGCTGATGATATTGAAGTTAATTTTACGGATGGTACAAAACTAAAGGCAAAGCTTCTTGGAAAGGATAGCAAAACTGATTTGGCGTTGCTTCAAGTCGATGCAGGAAGTAAAAAATTAAAAGCTGTGCGTTTTGGTGACTCAGAAAAAGCACGTATTGGTGACTGGGTTATGGCTATTGGTAATCCTTATGGTTTTGGTGGAAGTGTGACGGTTGGTATTATTTCTGCGCGTAACCGTGATCTTAATGCTGGTCCCTATGATAATTTTATTCAAACAGATGCAGCAATTAATCGGGGCAATTCTGGTGGTCCGTTATTTGATAGAAATGGTGAAGTCATTGGCATTAATACAGCAATTGTTTCACCTTCGGGAGGATCTATCGGTATTGGATTTGCTATTCCATCGGATATGGCTCTTTCTGTTATTAATCAATTGCGTGATTTTGGAGAAATAAGACGTGGTTGGTTGGCTATTCGTATTCAGCCGGTAACAGAGGATATTGCAAAAAGTTTAAAATTGGACAATGCTGTGGGAGCATTGGTGGCTGGTAAAATAGAACAGACGGAAGAAAATAATGTAGATAATAGCCAGTTACAAACTGGAGATGTTATTCTTTCTTTTGGTAATTCCAAAATTAAGCATGCACGTGATTTGCCGCGTTTAGTTGCAGAAAGTTCAGAAGGAAAGGTGGTGGATGTTACTATTTTACGGAATGGGCAAGAAGAAACAGTAAAAGTTAAGCTTGGACGTTTGATTGAAACAGATCCAAATGAAGATACAGAAGAAGAAGTTGATGATAAAAAAAATCAAGATCTGTCGAAAAACGTGACAATGCAATTTATGGGAATGACGTTATCTGAACTGACGGAGGATTTGCGTCATCGTTATTCAATTTCAGATAAACTTCGAGGACTAGTGGTGACATCTGTTGCACAAAATAGTGCAGCGGATAAAAAGCGTATTCGCGTTGGTGAAGTGATTGTTGATATCAATCAGAGTTCTATCACAACAATTGATGAGGCTAAAAAACGTATTCATAAATTACGTGAAGCTGGACGCAAAAATGCTCTATTTATTGTAGCGCGTCCAGATGGAGAGTTACGGTTCGTAACGCTCCTAATGGATTGATCCTTAAAAATTATTTTTTGTTTTTTATCAGCCTTAGTATATGGGATATTTTGCAAGCTAGGCATGTGATGTCCAATATTTCTCAAATTCATTTCACGATAGAGAGCATGGGGTGTGCAATATAAAATTCATTGGGCAGCTCTATTTTTGCGTTAAATAAAAGTACAAGTTGGTACCATCATAGATTTGCTAGATTTCCAACCTTGCAACAGCTTAGGCTTTAAAATAGTGCATAAGAGATCTATGTTTTGTATTTAAGTCAATTATTATTATAAATAATGTTGTATCTAGTGAGAATTTTAGCACTTTGTGATTGTATTTTGTGTGCTATAGAGAACGTTTTTTCACTTCAGTTTGAAAAAAGCTCTCTCAGAGAAAAATCATATTAGACTAAATTAGTTATATATATATTTACACCTTTCTTGGTGATGGATGAAAAAATAGTTATAAAAAAAGAGCGTGAAGAAGACAATTTCTGAATCTCCTATTATAAATCAGAGTAGCATGCTGTTTTTATAGGAAAAAATAAAGCTGTTTGATTGTATAGGTTAAGCTCAGTATTATTTTCATAAATGATGACAAAGAGTATGTTTTTAATGGCCTAAACGGACAAAATTATTATAGCTGTGGTTTGTTATTGAATTATGATAGCAAAAAATGCTTGAAAATTCCTTTGGTGTTGTTCTTAAAGTCTATTTTTTCTTTTTTATAAGTTTCATAGGATTTTCTTTGTATTGAAGAGAATTTGTGTTCGTATTTTTGTTTGAAGTATTTACTCTATGATAATGGAGAGAAGATAGTGGCTTTGGGGGTGTCTATATGTTGCAATAAGTTATTGATTGGGAGAAATTGCTATTCATGGTACAAAGAACAATTACATTGATAGCAGGGCCAACGGCAAGTGGGAAGTCAGAACTTGCCTTGCAAATGGCTCAAGAAAAGAATGCTCTCATTATTAATACTGATTCAATGCAGGTTTATGATGTTTTAAATATTTTAACGGCACGGCCGGGGGAGGCTGATACCGCGATTGTTCCCCATTATCTTTATGGTCATGTGAGTCCTACTGTGAACTATTCAGTAGGGCAATGGTTGTGTGATGTCGAGGAGCTATTGGCTACTTTTTCTTTAAGATCAGTTATTTTTGTTGGTGGAACAGGACTTTATTTTCGTGCTCTTTTAGAGGGGATTTCGGAAGTCCCTCATGTTCCAGATGTTGTGCGGCAGAAGTGGCGTTTGCTGCTTGATAAAGAGGGACCTGAAAGTCTTTATCGCCAGTTGTTGCAGATTGATGCTGTTGTTGCTGAAAAAATTTCTTCGCATGATAGACAGCGTATTGTCCGTGCTTTGGAAGTTTATGATGCAACCGGTAAGACGCTCAGTTGGTGGCAGAAACAAAAAACAACACCTCTCATTGCGCCGAATTTGACCGAAAAAATTCTTCTCATGCCACCACGTCCTCTGCTTTATGAACGTATTCATAAACGCTTGGATTCTATGATTGAAAGAGGAGCTTTAGAAGAAGTGGTGGTTATGAAAAAACTTAAACTTTCCCCTTCATTACCAGCAATGAAGGCTATTGGTATACCTGAGTTTATGGCTTATTTGGATGGATATAGAAGCTTTGAGAGTGCTCTTGAAGCGGTGAAAATACAAACGAGGAGATATGCAAAAAGACAAATGACATGGTTTCGTAATCAATTTGATGAAGAATGGATGCTTACTTTTTGATAAAAGAGCTGGAGCCTTGCAAAGAAACTTTCGAAAGATAAAAGATAATTCGTAAAAAAGAAATTTTTTAGAAAATATAATTTTTTATTGACGAATGGTATCAATGGAATTAGAAATCTGTCTACAAGGAATTTTTTATATATTTTATACGTTGGAATAATGGGGGGTGATCATACAGTATGTGTTGTGTAATGGGCTCCTTTGGGGGCTTTTTTTATGGGCTCCGTTAGGGGCTTTTTTATTGTCCTATAAAGTAGGTGAGTGGGAAAAATGAGAAATGATCCAAGAAAGCAAGAGAGTGCAGATGGAAAAATAATGTCGGGCGCTGAAATAGTGGTTCAGGCTCTTATAGATCAAGGCGTTGAACATATTTTTGGTTATCCTGGTGGGGCTGTTTTGCCTATTTTTGATGTTCTTTATCACCAAGATACACTCCAGCATATTTTGGTGCGCCATGAACAAGCCGCAGGGCATGCGGCTGAAGGCTATGCACGCAGCACAGGGAAGGTAGGGGTTATGCTTGTGACTTCTGGTCCAGGGGCAACGAATGCTGTGACACCTTTGCAAGATGCTCTTATGGATTCGATACCTCTTATTTGTTTTTCTGGGCAGGTGTCAACAACGGTGATTGGAACAAATGCTTTTCAAGAGGCTGATACAGTTGGAATTACAAAGCCTTGTACGAAGCGTAATTGGCTGGTTAAAAATGTCAATGATCTTGCGGCTATTATTCATGAAGCTTTTTCTCTTGCTCAATCAGGTCGTCCTGGGCCGGTTTTGATTGATATTCCTAAGGATGTTCAATTTGCTTCAGGACTTTATAGAGCACCTCAAGTTCAGGAGTCTTTACATTCTTTTCCATCGTTAAAAGGGAATATTAAGGCTATTGAATCTGCCGTTTCTCTTTTAGTTGAGGCAAAACGCCCTATTATTTATTCTGGTGGTGGTGTTATTTCATCGGGGATGAAAGCTATACAGCTTTTACGTAATTTGGTTCAATTGGGGGATTTTCCGATTACTTCAACATTAATGGGACTTGGTGCTTATCCTGCTTCCGGTAAAAATTGGCTTGGAATGCTTGGAATGCATGGAACCTATGAAGCTAATATGGCCATGCATGATTGTGATGTCATGTTAGCTGTTGGAGCACGATTTGATGATCGTATCACGGGGCGCCTTGATGCATTTGCACCTCATGCGCGTATTATTCATATTGATATTGATCCTTCTTCCATCAATAAAATTGTAAAAGCAGAAGTTCCAATTATTGGTGATGTGGCTTGTGTTTTAGGAGATATGACGCAACTCTTAAGAATACAGCAACCAGCGTTTAACAGTGAAGTCCGTGAGGCGTGGTGGACGCAAATTAACCGTTGGAAAGCTCGTAATTCATTGGCATATGCGGAGAAAAAAGATGTCATTATGCCGCAATATGCTCTTGAACGACTTTATGCTCTTACCAAAGATGCGAATGCTTATATTACAACGGATGTCGGGCAGCATCAGATGTGGGCAGCACAGTATTATCATTTTGATGAACCAAAACATTGGATGACTTCTGGTGGTCTTGGAACGATGGGGTATGGTCTTCCGGCCGCTATCGGTGTTCAAATAGCACATCCTGATGCGCTTGTTGTGTGTATTTCTGGTGATGCCTCCATTCAGATGAATATTCAAGAGCTTGCAACAGCTATTCAGCATGACACACCTGTAAAAATTTTCATTTTAAATAATCAGTATATGGGGATGGTTCGCCAGTGGCAGCAATTGCTGCATGGTAATCGTCTTTCTCATTCTTATACGGAATCTATGCCTGACTTTGTGAAATTGGCACAAGCTTATGGAGCCGTGGGAATTCATTGTTCAAAACCCGATGAACTTGATGATAAAATTCAGCAGATGATTGACTGTGATAAGCCTGTTCTTTTTGATTGTCGTGTTTATCATTTAGAAAACTGTTTTCCTATGATCCCATCGGGATGTGCTCATAATGAGATGTTATTACCCGATGAGGCAAGCGAAGAAGCTATTGCAAATGCTATTTCTTCCGAGGGAAAGATTCTTGTATAAAATTAATATGTTAACAAAATGGTGAAGGATAGTGATGATGAAGTCTTTGGAGTCTTCATCTCTGTCTCTTCTTTGTGGAGAGTTCCTATTATCCTTAGAGCTCATTTTATGATTTTCATTCTTTGTTTAAAGACATGGGGTGTATTATTATTTGTTCATCTAAAAAATGTTATAAGTCGTGTGCACAATTATGTTTGAATTTATTTGTACGCGATGTTTGTTTTTTTAATTCATATGTTCACATTAATAGCTATTTCGTTGCATTTTTTAGATAATACATTGAATTATCTGTTATAAATTAATTATGTTGTCTCATATATGAAAGATTCCATCGTGCAAGAAAAAATCCACTGTGCTTGAAGGGGGCAACCATGCAAACCGTCATACTTGTGAAAACAATAGAAAAGTTTGTCACTATGTTTTGGTTTCGCATTATGAAATTACTCCAAATCGCTTTTTCAAGGGCTTGATAGGGAAATCCCCCTAGCGGCTTGAAGGAAGGGAAAAAATAACAAAGATCAAATGCAGCCATAGAAAATCAATTGGCCACCATAGCTTATAATTAGGTAGTAACCTCATCTGATTATGCGGGAGAAACCTATACATATGAGATGTATCATCAATATATAAACCAGAATAATACTCAACATTATATCATTATCAGGACATTAACATTGAAAATCAAATACTCTTTCTTTTATTTGTTCTATATATCTATGATTCCATAAATCTGCAGAGACCAACACTCTTTGAATCCACCGCATTGGATTTTCATAACTATCAAATGATCCAAAAAACTTATCTCTAGAGTGTAGAGCCATTCTATTATCAATGTATAATAATCTTCCTTAGTGGTACATCAATTCCAAAAGATACAGCCTTAATAGCTTCATAAAAATGATCTAAAGCTTCCTTGGCTTTTTTGACTGTGGTTCTAACATGCCAGGATAAAAAACAGCGCTGATATCAGGGAATTCACTGTCCCTGTGAACTAGGGGCACTTTACTTGTAGAGATTACCCCATTTTTTCTCCATCTATAGGGAACATTAATTATATATAAATTATCCCTTAAGTTCCTCAAATCCTCCTCACTTAAAAGTTTTAAAGCTAGACGTGCATCAGATATTCTCGTTAACGGGCCATCAACATCATTGCGAACACCAGATAAAAGTATCCCCTTTAAGAGATAAATTTAAACCCGTTATAAATTTTAGTGCAGCATTTTCTGTATGAAAATCTAACTCAACTTCAGATCCTAATTCTGTATAATCTTTTTTATTATCCTCTAAAGGAAGCAGGTTATTTACTATATGTTCGCCTTCAAACTTAATTGAATAAGGCTCTCCGATCACTACAGAAAACATCATAATTAAATTTTCGCTAATATAGCCACTTTTACAAGACGCATCTAAATTATAAGGATTAGGTGACGTATTAATTTGTCTATCAACAGGAAGGTTTTTAAAGATTAAATATGGTCTAGGGGTAATAGACCCCTTTTTGTTCATAAGAATTGTCAATATTCTATGTGGTAGCAGCGAAAATGCTATTTTTTTAGCTCAACCGAATATTCAATACCACCGTATGGATACTCAATAATAATTAAGTCAATAAGTTATATTAATAGTGAGGGTTTTATTCGCTATTGATTCTATTACGTTTTTTTGCCTCTATTCCTCATCTTTTTGAAGTTTTTTTATAGCTTCAAGAGCGAGTTTTTTACGGTCTGCGCTCTTTGTGTAAAGAGATGACATGGCGTCATCTGTCCAGCCAATATGTGTCGTGCAAATTTGATAGGCTAGCGATATAAGATAAATTTTACAAACATTGGCTCAGCCGGCATTAAGCGCTCTTTATAAAAGACGCTATATTTTGGCAAGCTTTTTCAAAATAATTCTCAAAGCTTTCTTCAGTCACATAGCCCAGATGCGGTGTGCAAAGAACTCTATCTGATTGCAATAATTTGCTCTCATATACTGGCTCGCTGTCATAAACATCCAGTGCAAAGTAAGTTGAATTTTCCAAACTTAGTATTTTTTCTATCGCCCCTTTTTCAACCAAAGCTGAACGCGCTGTGTTGACAAAAATAGCATGAGGTTTCATGCTCAATAGATCATCTAATTTTATGATTTCTCTGGTTTTATCGCTTAAACGTAAATGGACGGATATAATGTCAGGACGTGTAAAAAATTCATCTTTTGAATGCGTAAAATGATAACCTAAATTTTTTGCTTCTTGCGTTGAACGCTCGCTCCCATAAACCAAAATGGACATGCCAAAAGCTTGAGCATATTGAGCAACCATTTTACCAATACGGCCAAACCCGAATATTCCAAGAGTAGCCCCTTTCATTTGGTTGCCAAATGTTGTTTGCCATCGCCCTTTTTTCATATCAGATACAGATTTACAGAGTTTTCTACGCGCAGACATAATTAAGAGCCACGCAAATTCAGCAGCAGAAGTTGGATCTCTACCACCGTCTAATATTTCAATTCCTAAGTCTCTACAAGTTTCTATATCAATATGTGAACCTATAGGGCCTGTTTGGCAGATTAATTTTAAATTTGGCAGTTTCAGGAGAAGATTTCTATCAACTATAGTCCGCTCTCTGATTAAGATAAGAATATCTATCTCTTTGAGCTTATCTTCTAAATCACATTCTTTAGCTAAATTATTTATAACCAGCACTTCATGCAATTTCATTAATTTTGTAATAGACTGTAATGTTAGGGTGGCTTTTTGATAGTCATCTGGAATTAATATTTTCAATTTAAACCTTCCGTTTCATTCATCAATATTTGAGCTCATTATTTCATTGTTATTTCTAGCAATAAGAATAGTATTAATCAGTTAGTTTTTATAAACTTTAAAACATTGCGACAAAAAGAAAAAGTTTGACTCAGTCGATGGAGAATTGCGCTTTTCTCATATTCTAGAGGACGAACCTGAAGTGCTACGCTGGACATGAAACCATGTCCCAGTTTTCTTATAATAGACTACCAAGAAGGCCATACTTACGAACCATATTTTATTGTTGAAACAGAAAAAGTTCCATATTTGTGCGAGATAAAGCGTGCTTCATATAAGCGTGATGTCTCTCTTTATTCGTTGAGATATAACATATTTGTAGCATGAAGAGTAAATTTATTAAAATCATGATAAGAGGGAAATAGGAACCTTATAGGTGTATCATCATAGGATTAAGTCGTTTTGTTGAGAGCTATTTCTATTTTTGCCAAAAGGTTTTTGATATATTTATTATTATTTCGTAATAGTGGATGTACTTTATTTTTTATGTGCAAGAAAGCTGATTGATTGTGTAAAATAGCGTTCAAAAATTACATTATTCTTATCCTGTTAAGGACATTTTTTCTAGTGAGGGTTTTGCAATTGCAATGCTCTTTTTCTCATTCTAAATTTTGGTTAGAAAAAGCGTATAGAGGTGTTATTTTAAATTTAAGATATGCATCTTCCATTGTTGGTGTTACTGTTGTAAAAAATGATATTTTATTTGATACGCATAAAGTGTTACCAAGAAGATCGATGTATAGATAAAATTTAGATTGTTACAATATCTTGAAAAAGCAATGGGTAAATAATTGATAATTGTGCTACGAAAGTTGTTAGATGGGCGTGTATCAGCAATTCTTAATAAAAAATTTTTTCTTGATAGTCGTTTTTTTTCAAAATACTGCTCTTTTTATGCAAAACTTATGTTGGTAAGCTATGCAGTTTTCACGGGAACAGGATAATGCATTGAAGGCTGTTGCCGCGTGGTTGAAGGAAGGGCGTTCTCCTCTTTTTCGCCTTTTTGGCTATGCGGGGACGGGTAAGACGACGCTTGCGCGCTATTTTGCAGAAACAGTTGATGGTTCTGTTCAGTTTGCTGCTTTTACAGGGAAGGCGGCGCAGGTTTTACGTTCTAAAGGTGCAAGCAATGCTTGTACGATTCATTCGCTGATTTATTGTCCACGTGGTGAAGAGGAAGTTTCCGATGAAATAACAGGAAAAAAGTCTATCGCTCCAACATTTACATTAAATCGAAGAAGTGCTGCTGCACAAGCTAAACTCATTATTGTTGATGAGTGTTCGATGGTCGATGAAAAATTGGCGCGTGATTTAATGAGTTTTCGGACGCCAATTCTTGTTCTTGGTGATCCAGGCCAATTGCCTCCTATATCAGGTGGAGGATTTTTTTCCAGTGGAGAACCAGATTTTCTTCTTTCAGAAATTCATCGGCAAGCGCGAGATAATCCGATTATACGTCTTGCTATGGACGTGCGTGAAGGACGCGATATTGCTTATGGTGACTATGGAGAAGCTTGTGTTGTTACACGTAAAGAGGTCAATCAACAATTGGTTTTGGATGCTGATCAGGTATTGGTGGGGGTTAATCGTACGCGCTACCTTTATAATCAGCGTTTGCGTGTGTTAAAAGGATTTACAGCAGATTATCCGCAAGCAGGAGATAAGCTGGTGTGTTTGCGAAATGATCCTATTAAAGGTTTGTTGAATGGCTCTTTATGGAAGGTGATGACTTCACAGAAGGAGACAGTTAAACCGAGTATTAATCTTCTTGTTAAACCAGAAGAAAGTGAGCGTGGGGTAGCAAAGATTAAACTTTTAAAAGCAGCGTTTGAAAACTCTGATCAAGAAATTTCATGGCAATTAAAAAAGCGATATGATGATTTTGATTATGGGTATGCATTAACGGTTCATAAGGCGCAAGGTTCTCAATGGAATAATGTCGTTTTGTTTGATGAAAGTTTTGCATTTCGTGATATGTATGCGCGCTGGCTTTATACGGGAATTACGCGCGCAGCAGAACGTTTAATGATTGTTCGATAGAAAAAAATATGTATATCATCTAAGTTTCAGATGGAAAATGCCTTTTTTCTATCTTGTTACACACTATAAAAAAATGGAAATGGGCATGGCGGTAAAACTTTCGGTTAATCTTAATGCTGTTGCTGTTTTGCGTAATCGACGTAATCTTCCGTGGCCAAGTATAACGAATATTGGGCATATAGCGCTTGCTGCTGGAGCAGCAGGTTTGACGGTTCATCCACGCCCTGATGAAAGGCATATTCGTTTTGCGGATTTGCCAGATATATACTGTTTAATCAAGAACGCTTTTCCTACAGCTGAGTTTAATATTGAAGGTTATCCCAGTGATCAATTTTTAGATATCGCTGAAAACTACGCGGATCAGATTACCCTTGTTCCTGATGATCCAGATCAGTCAACGTCTGATCATGGTTGGAATTTTGCTCATGATGCAGAATTTTTAGCACCTATTATTCAGAATTTAAAAAAAAGAAAGATTCGTGTATCCCTTTTTGCTAACCCTACTGTCGATGGTCTTGATATTGCTAAAGCAATGGGTGCTGATCGTGTGGAATTTTACACGGGACCTTACGGTGGTGCATTTCAGGACAAAATAAAACAAGTTCAAGAGCTCAATAAACTTGTTTTAGCAGCAAGAAGAGCAAAAGAGTTGCAGTTAGGTATGAATGCAGGGCATGATCTAACAATTATGAATCTTCCTGCTCTTGTCAAAAAGATTCCTTGGCTTGATGAAGTTTCTATTGGCCATGGGCTCATTGCTGATGCGTTGGAGTATGGAATGCATGAGACTGTTCAGCGTTTTATCCGGTTATTATCGTAACCTTTTTTCTCTATAAAAATTGGAAGAGAAATTTTTATAGAGGTTTGTCAATTTATCTTAAAAAACAATTTTATACATGTTGAGATAAGTAGCACTATTAGCATACATTATAAAATATTCTATTTTCCTCTGTTTATTGGTAGCTTTCTATTTTTTGTGTTTTTTAGGGTATGAAATGCTTTTTTATATACCATCCATTATGAGGAAATTTTACCAAATCTACTTACTATAATTTCTTTGAAGGGAGAAGAAATAGGGTTTTGAAAGTATTTCCATTATAAAGGAGTGCGTAGGATTTTAATGGATCAATACACAAATTTTCTTGATATTTGAGCTCATTTTCGGGTTATCTGTAAATAGTATAACGTAAAATCTCCTTATGAGTAAGCTTAATGCAATAGGAGCTGTTAAATAGAATGATGATATCGACTTGTAGCTTTATGAAGTAAAGAGAGTGGTGTGCAATAAATCTTAGACTATTATAGGGGATTCTTGAAAAGGGCTCGAGCATATTAAAATTTTTTTATAAGGCGCCATAAATGGATAACATAATGGCCGTATGGGGGTGTTCTTTTTTGCGTGAGAAGCGTGGATATTAAAGAACGTAAAAAGTAAAAACATCCTCTCTATTATTCTAAAGATATTGTTGTATATGCTTTTGAAGGTTGTATTAAAACAATACTTGTTATTTTGTAATTTTTCTTGCTATCCATATTGATTTGGTTCATGTTAAAAATTGTATGTTGTATCTTAATTTTTAGAATATAGCGTTTTGTTGCACGATAGAAGAGTAGAATATTAGCTAAATTTTCTTTAGAAATCTTATTTTGTGTAATTATTATTTTTGTAGAATAGCAGTTGAAGTTATTTGGGGATCTGTATATGTTTTAGGAATGTTTGGGGATTACAGTTTTTTCTATGCAATATGTAAACTTTAAAATTATTCAATTGCTGTGTTTTTATAAGCGGTGTTTTTTGTCTTTATAAGTGTGTGATGCACTAAAGATAATGTTTCTTATTTAATAAAAATAATCTGAAATCCAGTTTAAATAGAGAAAGAAGGAATTTTTTTATGCGTGTTTATTATGATCGTGATGCGGATGTTAATCTCATTAAAGGGAAAAAAGTAGCCATTGTTGGTTATGGTTCTCAAGGGCGTGCGCACGCTTTAAACTTGAAAGATTCCGGTGTTAAAAATGTGCAAATAGCTTTGCGTTCAGGGTCGGAAACAGTTAAAAAGGCTATGGCCGATGGTTTTGAAGTGGTGAGTGTTGCTGAAGCAGCAAAATGGGCAGATCTCATCATGATGGCAACACCAGATGAATTGCAAGCTGATATTTATAAGGAACATATTCATGATCATTTACGCGACGGGGCAGCAATTGCTTTTGCTCATGGTTTAAGTATTCATTTTGGCTTGATTGAACCTAAAAAAAACGTTGATATTGTGATGATTGCTCCTAAAGGTCCAGGTCATACAGTTCGTAATGAATACCAACGGGGTTGTGGTGTTCCTTGTTTAATAGCGGTGGCGCAAGATGCTTCAGGGCATGCACATAATGTAGCATTGTCTTATGCATGTGGACTTGGTGGTGGACGTGCTGGGGTGATTGAAACAACATTTAAAGAAGAGTGCGAAACTGATCTTTTTGGTGAACAAGCGGTTCTTTGTGGTGGTCTTGTTGAATTGATTCGAGCAGGTTATGAAACACTAACGGAAGCAGGTTATGCACCGGAAATGGCTTATTTTGAGTGTTTGCATGAGGTTAAACTGATTGTTGATCTCATGTATGAAGGGGGCATTGCAAATATGAATTATTCGATTTCTAATACAGCTGAATGGGGTGAATATATGTCTGGTCCACGTGTGATTACGGATAAAACCAGAGCAGAAATGAAACGTATATTGAAAGATATTCAAACGGGTAAATTTACATCGAATTGGATTCAAGAATATAAAGCTGGTGCTGCTCATTTTAAAAGTATGCGGCGTTTAAATGATAATCATCCTATTGAAGAAGTTGGTAAAAAACTTCGTTCTATGATGCCTTGGATAAAATCGAATGCTTTGGTTGATAAAGAGCGTAATTGAAGATTCTACAGAGATATTTTGTCAATAGCTTTTATAATTTTATAGATAAATATCAAAAAAGGGTAACTTTAGTTACCCTTTTTTATATGTTTTTTTGTAATATAAGCTTTATTTTTTAATTTTTTGCATAATTCTTTTTCCCAAAAAGAAAGTATACAATTCCTAAAAATATGAACCATGCTGGAGTGTATTTTAAAGCTATGGCAGTGTCAGCTTCTAATGACAGTAAATAGATAATGAATGCAAAGAAAACAAGAAGCGCCCAACACATAACAACACCTCCTGGCATTTTATAAGGAGAGACAGTATGCTGGAGAGGACGATTGCGGCGATAGATGATATAGCTGATCAAAATGATAGACCATACAAATATAAACAAAGTTGCGGCAATTGTCGTAACAATTGTAAAAGCAGCTATGAGTGTTTGAGATAACGATACAACGGCATAACCAAATAAGATGCATATACATGAAAAGAATAATGCGTTGGCTGGAACGTGGTTACGAGAAAGTTTTCCTAAAAATTTAGGAGCACCTTTTTGTGTTGCTAGCCCATATATCATACGGCTGGTAGAAAAAATTCCACTATTTGCTGAAGATGCGGCAGCTGTGAGGACAACAAAGTTCATCAAACCTGCAGCAGTTGGAATACCAATAAGTGCATACATTGTTACAAATGGGCTTTTTTCTGGACTGATTTGATCCCACGGCGTCACAGACATAATCACAAGAAGAGAGAATATATAAAAGAATACAATGCGGATTGGTATTGAATTAACAGCCTGTGGTAAAGCTTTTTGAGGCTCTTTTACTTCAGCAGCAGCTGTTCCAGCGAGTTCAATGCCAACAAAAGCAAAAATAACAATTTGAAATCCAGCAAAAAAGCCTGTAATTCCTCGCGGAAAAATATTCCCACCGTTCCATATATGGCTAAGAGAAGCAACCGTACCGTTTGGAGAGACAAAACCGGTAAAGATCATATAAAATCCTACAACGATTAGGACTAGAATTGCTACGATTTTGATAAAACCAAACCAAAACTCAAGTTCGCCAAATAGTTTTACGGCGACGAGGTTAAGAATTAAAAAGGACATAAGACCAATTATAACAGGAATCCACGGATTGAGCTCAGGCCACCAAAAGTGTGTGTAAGTGACAATAGCAATAATTTCAGCAGTTCCAGTGACAATCCAACACAACCAATATGTCCAGCCGATAAAGAATCCGGCACATGGCCCTAGAAGATCGGTTGAGAAGTCAATAAAAGATCGGTATTGTGTATTAGAAAGCAATAACTCTCCCATAGCACGCATGACAAAGTATAGAGCACAACCAATAATTGCATAAACGAGTAGAATTGAGGGGCCTGCTACACTGATTGTTTTTCCTGATCCCATGAAGAGACCTGTTCCAATCGCTCCACCAAGGGCTATA
This sequence comes from Bartonella sp. CL436QHHD, assembly GCF_042195105.1. Taxonomy (NCBI): domain Bacteria; kingdom Pseudomonadati; phylum Pseudomonadota; class Alphaproteobacteria; order Hyphomicrobiales; family Bartonellaceae; genus Bartonella; species Bartonella sp. CL436QHHD. The sequence continues at coordinate 107,053 of NZ_JBHINR010000065.1, forward strand.
AGTTGTATGTGTCGGTTATGTAGTCCACGTTGCAATTTCTTCTTAGGTTTTTTTTCTAAATTTTGTTTGTTCATTTTTGGGGAGTTCTCCTTAGTTATTTTTAAATAAAAATTACCCTAAAAAAGGTAATTCCTTCTATCGGAACACGCTATGGTTAAGGAGTAAAGGAATTTTTTTCTATGACTATATGTGAATAAAGCAAAAACATTATTAACTAATGGAATAATTATTTTATATATAAGAAACAAAAGATAAATTGTATTATATTTTTTTGATTTTTTATGTTTTATACATAATTTATATATATAATATATAATATAATTTATATTATATATTATTATTATTTGTATATAAATAATAATTTATATTTATGTATATTTATTTATAGCAATTTATTGTATAAATATCTTTATATTTAAAATTATTTATTAATGTAGATTTTTATATATAGAAAAATATAAATAAAATTGTAAATTTATTAAATATAAAACTTTATATATAAAGAAAATAAGTTTAAGTAGTTAAACTATTATTTAAAATATGAAAAAACATATTTAAAATTTATCTTTAAGTATTTATATTTAAAATTTATTACAAATAGAAAAATATTTTCATAGAATCTTTTTTTATTGCAGATAGCTATTAAGATATATTCTGTTTAGAGCTATATTTTTAATTTTGATAAAAAATTGAATATAAATTTTTTTTGGGGGGGAAGTTTTAGATAAAATCTCATGTTTTATTAGTAAACAATGTCAGTGAAGTTTATAGAGAATTCTTTACAGAATAGCTCGTTCTTATCCTATTATACAGTAAAGTACTGTTGTGTAGAGTAGTGATATAAAGCATATAACATTTTACACATTAAGTATTTTTAGAATGGGTGGTGAGTGTTCAGGGCAGGGCTAGCCCATAGAGCCTTATGTAGGTGAACCATATAAATGATCAGCAGCATTCCCCCTTAATAAGCCGGATTGTTTACAAACCGGTGCCGGTAGGAATCGTCGTTTTTTGATGTTTGGGGAGGAGGTTAAGTAGAAAAAGGGTAATTAAAATTACCCTTTTTTGAGATGTTTTTATGTATAGACTTTATTTGTTACCTTGAGTTATTTTTTTCTTTACAAACATAAAATACATTATACCCAAGAAAACAAACCAGAATATACTATATTTTAAGGCTAGTAGAGTATCAGCTTCTAATGTCAACAAATAGAGCATGAAAACAAAGAAAACTAAAATTATCCCACACATGACAACACCTCCTGGCATTTTATAAATGGATTCAGCGTGTAGATGAGGGCGATTGCGACGATACACAATATAGCTAATCAAAATTACAGACCATACGAATAAAAATGCAATAGCTGAAATGCTTGTCACAATTGTAAAAGCACTTATGAGGCTTGGAGAGAGTGAGGCAATTGTATACCCTATTAAAATACATAAACAGGAAAAGAATAGAGCATTGGCTGGAACATGGTATCTGGAAAGTTTACCTAAAATTGGAGGGGCACCTTTTTGTGTTGCAAGCCCATATATCATACGGCTGGTAGAAAAAATACCACTATTTGCTGAAGAGGCAGCTGAGGTGATAACGACAAAGTTTACCAAGCCAGCAGCTATCGGAATGCCTGCAAGCCAAAACATCGAGACAAAGGGGCTTTTATCTGGAACAATTTGATCCCAAGGTGTGACAGACATAATTACAGCGAGAGAAAAAATGTAAAAGAGTACAATACGGACCGGTATTGCATTAATTGCTTTGGGGAGAACTTTTTTAGGTTCTTTTACTTCAGCAGCGGTTGTTCCAGCAATTTCTATACCAACAAAAGAAAAAATGGCAATTTGAAATCCAGCAAAAAAACCTGTCATTCCTCGCGGAAAGATATTGCCATCGTTCCATACGTGATTGAGAGAAGCAACCGTACCATTGGGAGAGGTAAAGCCCGTAACGATCATATAAAATCCCACAACAATTAATGCTAAAATTGCGACGACTTTGATAAGACCAAACCAGAATTCAAGTTCACCGAATAGTTTCACGGCAAAGAGGTTAAAGATTAAAAAGACACTAATGCAGGTAAAAACGGTAAACCATGGATTGAGTGTTGGCCACCAAAAGTTCATATAAGTGATGATGGCAATAATGTCAGCAGCTCCAGTTACAACCCAGCTCAACCAATAGCTCCAGCCAACAAAGAAAGCTATTCCCGGTCCTAGCATATCGGTTGAAAAATCAATAAGAGATCGGTATTGTGAATTAGAAAGCAACAATTCTCCCATAGCACGCATGACAAAGTATAGAGCAAAACCGATAATAGCATAAACGAGTATGATGGAAGGACCTGCTACACTAATTGTTTTTCCTGCCCCCATGAAGAGACCTGTTCCAATAGCACCACCAATGGCTATAAGTTGTACATGTCGGTTGTGTAGTCCACGCTGCAACTTATTCTGAGAATTATCTTTTAAATTTTGTTTGTAGCTCATTTTTTGGGGGTTCCCTTTAATTATTTTGAGATTAAATTACACTAAAAAAGCATTATTTCGTATCGAAGCATGATATAAATGAGGTGTAAAGGAAAAAAACGTTTTTTATGATTTTGTGTGGATAAAGAAAAGAATATGTTTTAGGAATATGCTTTTGAAAAAAGAGAATGTTGTCCTCTTAAATAACGTAACAGATATTTGAATAGGGAGCTTTTTTTGTTATTAATAACAAATAAATTGTTCATTAAAAGACGTGGGGCTTTTAAAATTATTTCAGAAAGTTGTCAGGAGTTTTTATAATTTTTTGAAACTTATTATTTGTAATCAGTGCATTATTTATTATTATTCATAATGGTGAGAGTTTTACTTTTTGCTCAAATAGCACTCGAGAGTTCTCATCTTAGTTTAAGAAACAATTTTTAATGGAAAATTAAAATGATTTTTAAAATCATTTTTTTGTTTGTATGGTGCTATCATAAATCAAAAAGTTACTTTTGTTTCATAAACGAAAAGAGGAATATCATAGCTTATTTTTTAAAAGTGATGAATAAGGATTTTGTTTAGATATTGGTAACATTTTATAAAATGTTGCGAGAAACTCACATTGTTTACACAAAGTTTACACAAACGTCCTTGAGAGTATGATAAAGAAATGCAACGTAATTCAGTTATATAAAGAAAAAAAGAACTGGGGATTGTATAAGCTCTGTTAGAGATTGAGCTATTCATAGTGAGAGACAGAATCAGGAAAAGATTGCTCTATTAACTTTACAATTTGTTATCAAAAGATAAAACTATCCAAAGAAAATGAAAAAAGAAAACAGAGATAAAACTGTTCCTGTCGCAATGTTAATCGAGCCTTTTACCCGCTGCTTTTTTAAGGCGGTACTGGCAAATGATATAAAAATGGTCATTAAAGTAAACCATGCAAAGATGTTGAAAGAATGTATTGTGACAAGTTCAAAACCTTTTTTAATGCTACCTCCAGAAGCTAAGAATTTTGGAAAAGCTGCTATGTAAAATATAGATACTTTGGGGTTTAGTATTTGTGTCAGAAAACCGTCCATATAGCTGGTTAAAAGCTTTGTTTCACTCGTAGCATGCTTTTCATTCGTTGAACTTCTTTCTTTTGAATTTAAGCTGTGTATTCCAGATTTAATTGATTTAAAGCCCATGTATAATAAATAGCTGCTACCTATGAGTTTTACTAAAAAAAAACAGCGTTTTGTTGTTGAGAATGAGCGCTGATACACCTAGGTGTGGAAAATGCCCCATGCACATATGTTGCTGTACACAATCCTAAAACGTTTACAAATGCGTTCTTTCTTCCCAATCTCGTTGCATTATCGATGATAAGGGCCATATTCGGCCCCGGTGAGATGACTAAAAAAAATGAAACAATGAAAAAGGTCAGTATTTGATGATTCATTTTACTTTTAGCTCTGAAATTAATTGATTTTCGAGATACAATTCTATTCTGTCAAACTGAGAAAGTTTTCCGACACCCTGTGGAGTGCCTGTGTATATGAGATCACCACGTCTTAGCTGAATGTAGTGACTTAAAAATGAGATTATCTTCTCAAAGTTAAAGATCATATTTTTCGTATTGCCAACTTGTCTTGTTTCGCCATTTAACTTCATTGCAAAGGTTATTGGGTTGTTTATTTTTTCCTTGTTTATGAAGTCAGAGACGTATGCGGCGCCTTTAAATCCTTTCGATAAAAGCCAAGGAAGCTTTTTTTCTTTCAGTTTTGTTTGCAAATCCCGCGCGGTGAGATCAAGACCTATTGCTACGGCATCATAGCATTCTTCTGCTTCTTCCTCCATGATCATGAAAGCGTCCTTTGAGATTTTGAGCACAATTTCGGTTTCAAAATGTATTTCTTTGGAAAAATTAGGGAGATAAATTTCATTGCCTAAAACGAGTGAACTTTTTGGCTTGCTAAAGATAACGGGTTCATCTTCAACAACATTACCTAGTTCATGAACATGTTCAACATAATTGTATCCAACACAGTAGATGTCATTTATCATGGGAGCCCTCCAAATTTTTCATTTTCTCTTTGTATAGGCAAGAGAAAACTTTGCAAACAACATTTTTTCTTATATCGCGTTTTGCGTTTTCTGAAAAAGAAGCATTGTGTGGGTTGATGACTAACCATGATGACAGTTCTTCGCATTGGCTCTCTTTTGAAGAGTGCCCAATCTTATAGTCTTTGAGATTATTTTAATTTTGATTGCCAATTTCCTGAAATTATTTTATTATTTAAAGAGTGATTTTGGTCGTCTACGCAGCGATCAGTAGGGGTTGAAAGCCCTAAAGTTCGATCATAAATGAGCCCACTCTGTGGGTGTCTCGGAATTATGGGGTATTTTTCTATGTCTAGGTGTGATGAGCACTAAAAGTAAAAAAAAGCTCACTCGACTCAGTACTTTCAGGCTCTCGGAATACTAATGCGAGGGTGCTCGCACCCAGCAGGGGGAGCTTAAGAGTGAAAAGAAAAAGCTACATTTTAACGACATTTCTATAGGCAAAAAATTCGCTTTCAAAGAACAATGCTGGGAATGTCGCAAAAGCAATTAGGGCACCAATTAGGGGTAACTTTTCAACAAATCCAAAAGTATGAGAAAGTCTCTGAGGGTTTAAAAGAAGCAGACCGTGGCAAACTTATTATGGCATGTGGAACGGAGAAGACTTTTACCATCTTTAAGATAGCAGAACAAATAACTAGAACTGGCAAGCGTATTTTGTTTCTCGTGCCTTCCCTAGCTTATGATGTCATAAACAATAAGAGAATGGACACGCTATACAGAAGTGCCGTTTCGTTCCTTTGCGGTGTATTCTGATACATAAGTTGGCAAGCATCGAAAAACAAAGATGCTGTTGTCGAATTCGATGTTTCAGATCTTGCTCTATCAGCTGCCAACAGATGTTCAAAAGCTTTGAAAAAAACAAATAAAGTCTTAGCGAATGCAATGACCGTGGTGTTTGCTACTTACCAATTAATCCAAGTGATTGCGGATGCGCAAAAGAAATACGGTTTACCAGAATTTGATCTGATTATTTGTGAAGCAGTACAGGCTAAGGCAGTAAGGTAGAACCTTTGGTTGTAGAAGCCAAGGAAGTAGCCGAGACTGCGAAGTCGACAGCAGAAGAAGCGAAGAGTGTTGCGGAGCAAGCAAAAGAAGAAGCTGATACGACGAAGCAAGGGCTTGGAGAGGTCAAGAGTTCATTAGACACGGTGACAGCAACGACAAATTCTGCGAATACAGCCGCCTCTGAGTCAAAAGTGTTAGCAGAAGAAGCAAAGAGTGCATTGACAGAAGTTCAAGAGAAGGCACAGAGGAACAGTGACAGTCTTTCTGAACTTCAAAGTAAGGTAGGTTCTCTTTCCACTAATTTTTTAGAGGATGTGCGTTTTAATCAACCTGACAGAATTCTGGAAGCCGATCCGGAAAATAGAAAAGGTCTTGTGATCAATAACGGTGCATGTTTTCGCGTTCATCATGGTGGTGAGAATGGGGGTAAGCACCTCTTTTACCGCACTCCAGGGCGTGGAAGGATGACTTTTGACGAAGATCTTGAAGCAGGAAAGGATTATTATATATATCTCATCTTAAAAGATCAGACGAATGAGCTATCCCTTAAGCTTTCGCAAAATCCGACGGCTCCTGATGGCTATACAGAGGATAATTCTCAAAAGATTGGTGGATTTCATACGCTATGTGCGGATGTTGGTGAGATTGAAGGTCATCTCTTATCGGTTATATGAGATATAATACTAAAAAACACAATAAAGTCAATAGGTTGAGTGTAATTATCTTATATGAATCCACTCAAGAATCCACACTTTTATACGTGATTCATTTGACCATTTTTTATAAACAATTGCCATGTATGAATAGACCATAAAAAGCTAATCATAAAGAAGTTTAAGAAGAAAAAACAACTTCAAAATGTCCTTCAAGCGTTTTAACTTCTTTCGGATTAACAATAATCTTTATATCGTTTCCCAATTTTGCCAAACACTCAAGCATTTTCATTTCACTAATTCCTCGAAATTCTCCACTTAAGAGTTTAGACAGTTTTGGTTGAGTCATTTTCAAAAGTTGACTAGCCTGTTTTTGTGTTAAGTTTTTTTCTTTCAGAATTTGACTAATCTTATGAGCAAGTTGCGCTTTGATAAGCATCTCTCTGGAATCTGAAAAGCCAAGATCCGCATAAACATTGGAACTACCGTGAAAAACATTGATCATTTTAATTCCCTTCTAATTGTTCTACTAACTTGAGACGTTCTTTAATCAGATTAATGTCTGGTTTTGGTGTTGCAATGCCACGGGTCGATTTTTTCTGAAAACAATGCAACACATAAAGAGATTTTTTTATATTGTATCGTATAAACAGCGCGATAAGTTCCTTGAATATCGCGTTCAATAATTTCTAGAACATTGGCAGATCCAAACCCCTTGAGAACCTTAACATTTTCTCCTCTATCTCCTATCTGAGCAAGATAAAGAGCATAACCAATCCTTTGTTGAATAAGATCAGGAAGACTTTTTATATCTTTGAGTGAAGAACCAAGCCATATGATACGTTTTATTTTACTCATGATTATTAATATACCCATATGGGTATATTTTCAAGTGGTTATTCTAATTTTGTGATTTTTTAATAACTATTATTAATAAAATTGACTTGATAAAAATGGTAACAAAAAACCATAATTGTTTATTTATCTTATGAAAAGCTGCTTTGTAAAAACCAACGCTTCCAAATGTAAAAAGAACGTTTTTTGCAGATATTTATTGAATATGCATTTGCTTTTGATTGGATTGTTAAAGCTACCGAGCATTTTGATTTGTTTGATACGTTTGATAGCCATAACAAGCGTTTATAGGCTCTGTAATTCAAATGAGTGAGTAAAAATCAAACGCATCATTTACATTCCTTTTGATAAGTTTTCATATCTCTCATAGAGCGCTTGCAATATGATACGTTTTGTATATATGCATTCATTACTCCATTGTGGATGATTCATTTTAATCAATAAAAAACGCTATTTGAAAGCCGCGTCATATCACTTGGCACGGCTTTTTTTTATTTTACTCTCTCTTTTATGATATGTTTATAGCAATGCATTTTATATGCGTTTATAACCATAAAGAATGCACGCCCCCCATGTCTCTTTTTATTCTGTTTTATCAGTTATATTGACAACATTATCCCTTTCATAAACCTCACAATTTTTTGGAACCAACCTTACTTTGCTTTTTTTGTTGATTTTTGCATTGCCATAAGCACGCCCCCAGATCGTTGCACAATATGAGATTTTAGCATTGCCATAAACAGAGCCATAAATCTCACAAGAGCCACTCACACAAGCATTCCCATAAACCTTGCCATAAATTTTTGCACGACCATTAATAACAGCATAATTATAAATTTTTGCATGGCTATAAATACAAGCCAAGCCAGAAACCTTGGCATGACCATAAACGCGTGCATAACTAAAAACCGTAGCATCATAAGAAACATGCGCATGGTCATAAATATGAGCATCAGCAAGAATGCGGGCACTACCATTCACATGAGCATACCCATAAACATTGCCATAAACATGAGCATTGCCATAGACAAAAACATGGTCATAAACTTTAGCATATTGAGAGATAAAAGCTTTTCCATAGACCTCAGCATTGCCATAAACTTGACCACAGACTTGAGAAAAATGGCGTATTTTTGCATTTTCATACACTCTTGCATGACCATAGACACAAGCCTCATCATACACCCAGCAATTACCATCATGGGATAGGTTAACTTCCTTTTCAATAAAGCCGCCTAAAGACCCCGCCTGTACATCATCAAAATCTTTTAAAGCTTTAATGCGATAAAGGCTTATAATATTTCGAGTAAGAGCATGTTTGATTTTTTTGATTTCACTAGTTAATTCGTATTTTTTGCACATAGAGATACCCTCACAATTTAATGTGATAAACATTTGATAAAATTTGAAATGAGATGTTTAAAGAAGGGCGCCCCCGCCGCGCCCGCGTCTTATTTACGCAGCGTTATTTTCAATAATCTTTACAACGGTATCGTTTTCATAAATTTCACAATCTTCAGGAATTCCATATGCATAATAAAAGTTTTGTTTGACATATGAATAACCATCTCTTTTTAACCTTGCATTGCCATGTACCAAACCTCTAATGGTGTGATAACCAGTCACTTTTGCATTCCCATAAACAGAACCATAGACCTTAACATACCCACCCACGCTAGCATTGCCATAAACCTTGCCATAAATTTTAGCAGCGCCACTGATAACAGCATGATCATAAACTACCGCCTTGCTATGAATACGAGCATTTCCTGATAATTTTGCATTGCCATAAACCCTTGCATATTGATAAACCCACACCTTATCAGAAAGATGCGCATTATCATAAACATGAGCTCCAAAATACACGCGGGTTTTATCATATACATGCGCATTGCCATAAACAAAACCACCAATGGCAGCATTGCCATATACCCTTGCATTTTCATAAACACGACCAGATTTTACAACACAAGCATTATCATAAACCCAGCAATTGCCATCATGAGAGAGGTTATCTTCCTTTTCAATAAAGCCCCCTAAAGTACCTGCTTTAACATCAGCAAAGTCTTTTAATGCTTTAATGCGATAAAGGGTATGATTATTAATTACACGCGTTTCATTTGTGAGTGCAAACTTCTTTTGCATGAGCACAATTCCTTTATAGAGATTTAAATTTTTAAATGAGATGTTTAAAGGAGGGCGCCCCCGCCGCGCCCGCGCGTGTCATTTACGCAGCATCACTTTCATATTCGCTGTCATTATCATCGTCATAATACCCTTCAAAATCAGCATAATACTCATGACGATAATAATCATCTTCGCTACCAAACTCAGGATATGCATCATCACAGATATCTTCATTAGCTGTTAAAGAGGCATTGCTATGAATATATGAAGAACCAGAGATAAGAGCATCACAAATAACGGCATCATCAAAAACACGCGATTCATCACAAATGTAAGCAGAGCCACTTATTTTTGCATTGCCTCCGACATGAGCATCATCACAAATGACAGCATTATCGGAAATATGAGCATGATCAGTGACACGGGCGTTATCATAAATTTGTGCATTGCCTTCAATTACAACAGCGTTGCTAGCATGCGCATTGCCTGAAAGTTTTGCATTGTCCTTTAATGTCATACCTTCAAAAATAGCATTCCCATAAATTTGAGCATTACCATAGACATCAACAAAAAAGCTTTTTACTTTAGCATTTCCAAAGACGCGTGCATTTTGAAAGACCCGAGCTTTATTATACACCCAGCAATTACCTTCATGAGATAAGTTGCTTTCATTTTCAATATACCCCCCTAAATCGCCTTTTTTGACATCATCAAAATCTCTTAAGGCTCTAATTCGAGTTAAGAAATGACCATCGATATATTCACAATCATCAATAAATTCGTATTTTTTTGCAGGATTTTGTTTATTAACAAGCACAGTTTCATTTGAAATAGAAGAGATAACGGGGGAGGTGTTTGAATTTGTCATTTTAAATTCTTTCTAATCATAAAAGGTTTCTATTGACCCCCTAATGGGCGTCGGGCGCTAGAAACACGGTGATTAGTCCGCTGTATGCTTTCCCCTTGAAAGGGTATTGTATGGCATAACCACACCCGACAAAATTCTCATATACTAACAAAAGCATAAAAGAAAGTCAGTATTTTAAAGGCATGGGAGAGGCTGTTTCGTAACCTATCCGCTAATCACTAAGTGTTTCTATCACTTGATTATTTATATAACAAAATACGTATTTATTGTCAAACAATATTTTATCTTTTTTGTATTTTTTTAATACGTTGTGTATTGATAATATCTTATGCTTATTAATTGCTTCTTTTATATTTATGTGCTTTTAAAGCTATATTATAGGTTTTATGAAACGATTGCGTTATTTTCTGAATCTATACATTTATAATATTTAGAAACGCTCTCATAATGCGTATTTTAAACTTTATAACCTATCAATTTTGTCACTAAATGGCTTTTAAGATTTCTGTTAATTTCTTTTAATAACACATTTTAGACTTAACAGCCTTTATAGGGACTGTCTTTATAACAAATGCTTTCATTTGCATTTTTGCTTTCTCTATAGTTGTTATGTTCTTTATAGCCATGGCATCATTTTTCATGTTCATAAGAGAAATGATAAATAGGATAATTGCGATTTATTGTCTGTTATGAAAACACTTATGAAAACATCTCAATAGAAACTGATCATTATAGAGATGAGCAAAATTCCTTTTAATAAACTTTTGTCAGTCTTGTCAGTTCTTTTTAGAACCTATATCATTTTTTTTAAATGAGAGAAAATTAAAATCATTATATTTCAATAAGTTAAGTTTTATCAATTTTTCAAAATACAACTTATTAAAACAGCCATAACAAATAAATACAACTGTAAATATATATTTGTCAGTTTATGTCAGTACATTGAATCGACAAAAGTGATCATTTAGTGAATGATTAAAACATGTCTTATGAGAGTATGTGATCTTTTAAAGCCTTTCAAAAGAAAGGGATTATAATCATAATAAATGCTATCAAGACCATTATGGTTATGAGTTTTGGAGGTGCTTTTTACGCCCCCCTTTACATATTTTTCAATAAAAAATAAAAGTCATTATATTTCAATATGTTATTTTTTATCAATTTTTCAAAAAACAACCTATATCAATAGTACAACCTATAAATTCAACTAATGCTCTATGTTTTGTAAGGGTTTGGGGGGGTAGAAACATTCAAAACCTATAAGTAATATAAGAAAATGAATATACATAACCCTCTTTAAATAAAGCTTCTGATAACAATAAAGCTATCATTTTAGATTACGGTTTAATCTTTTAAAGGCAATGTAAATAAGAGTATCTAAAAGTGCAAGTTTCTTCTTTTTAAATAACGTATGATAAATTATCCTTTTAAAGATTGTATGTCAGCAATTTATAAAAGGGATATAAGAACCTATAGGTATAAAACCTTATACCCCTTATGAGTTTATCATAGCTATTATGTGAGCATGCTTTTAAGTTATTCAGTTTCTCTTATTTCCAATTTTGGTAGTTTTTTTACGATTTTCATTGTTTCTAAACTTACGGTAATAACCTTTTGAAATAACTCTAGAGGGTAGGCAGGGTTGCCAACGGTTTCAACAGCATAGCGATTAGCATCATTAACAATGCCACTCTTTTTATCAATCTTTACACATTGACGCCCCATAACCCATTCAAGAGCAGGCTTGCCATTAACGATATACGCATAAGCTTCAAGAGGGATATCTGTCATGATGATATTGCTATTATAAATAACAGTGGTTTTATCCTTTTCTTTACTATCCTTAATTTTTGCGAATTTCATTTCAGTTACATAATAAAACTTTTCTGGATTAGAGATCTCTGTAACTTTTGGATTACCCTTTTTAAAGGTCACTGGATACGGCTCTACAGTTTCATAGTTTACGTGCAAATGACCCAGTTCACGCCCTGCTGTTACAAACTTCCAAAAATCATCAGCACTCTTTACACAAGGGATACGAGGCAATTCTTTGCATAAATTATCAGCATAACGGGCGCGATAATCTTCCGAATGCAAAAGACCGTAAACATAATAGAATAGATCATCTTTTGTTATGGTTTCATTAGGATAAGCTGCTTTAAAATGTGCTAATCCCGCATCTGTAATGGCATCACGGCGTTGTAAATCAGCATTGTTGCTTTTTTCTATAGAATTCGTAAATAAATGTGACTGGTTATTATCTTTAGATTTTAAGGAGGTAATATCTTCATAAAAGTATCTTGGAAAGCATTGACCTGTATCTATTGCGTGAAGGTTAGGTAAATCCTTACTCATCAAAACAGAAAATCCACTTCTTGCTCCTACGCCTGTAACTTGTATTACCTTATTTTTTACCGCTTTCCCTATAGAGAATTGTAAAACTCTCTCATTAAAAATGCGATTGTAATAAAGCCACTGTTGTGTAAAAGGGCGATAGAGGCTTTGAATAAGGTATTTATCTTCAAATTCGAAAATCTTTCCACTAATTAATTGTTGTTTAAGAGAACGACTCCAACTGATTTTTTTAGCATCTGAATTTACAAAATTATCTACAATTTTTGTACGTGTTTTACAGTCAGTGTGATAAATATCATTAAAACGTTTCACTTCACTATTATAAAAATTAATCATATTACGCATATTTTTAGCTAAAGCTTCACGGCTTGAGTTATATGCCCACGCATCACGGCTAGTTGAGATACCACAAGAAAACGTTTTAAAGAGCTTTTTATTATGTCCTTTTTTATCTCCTAAAGCTAGGAATGTTTCGAAACTCTCATCACGTTGATGTATCCAATCACCATGCTTATCTGGTGCAATTACTTGCCAGCCCTTTTTATCCGTAATGCCACCAACACTACCAAAACATTCCAGAGCTGTAAGTTTTTCTTTTATCGTACGATTATTACCAATATCATGATAGTAAATTTTACAAGGTCCAATAGCATTGGGATTTTTGATAAACAAGGTTACAGCAATACCAGTCATACTTCCATTGCCGAAAACATTTTCACCTTCTTGAGCAACTCCATTGCTTAACATATTTTTGCGAAGATCTCCTCGTAAATTGAGTACGTAAATACTGCTAAATTCTTTGGCTAAAGATTTTCGTAAACCATCCATTGTAGACTTTTCTATGTAACCAGAACCAGAAACAAAACCGATTACTCCAGCATTATCAATACGATCACTAGCCCAGCGAATGGCACGAATATAATTATCATATAGATTTCGTATAAGATTTGCATTTGACTGAGCGGCATAAGTTTCACGAATGCGGTCATCTAATATCGGATAAGGTGTATTCTTTGCATTATCATTAGCACTTTTTTGACCTGTTGAATAAGGAGGATTTCCAAAGATAACTTCAATATTCATCTTCTTTTGATGTTCTAAATATTCACTGTTTTCTTTAAACAATTCCTGTAGTAAGTTCTTCTCTTCAAGCATCCGAAACGTATCGGTTAAGCCAATATGTTTAAAAGGAATATACTCTCCTTTCATAAGACTATGATACGTCGATTCAATGTTAATCGCTGCTATGTAATAGGCTAAGAGAACAATCTCATTGGCATGGATATCATGACGGAATTTGTATTCCATATCCTCTGGTTTGATCAGTTTAGATTGTAACAGCCGCGTGATAAAAGTACCCGTTCCGGTGAAAGGATCAAGGATAGAGACACCCCGTGATCCCAAGCTTTTTCCAAACTCTTGCTCTAAAACATCATTAACGGAATGAATGATAAAATCAACAACCTCAACGGGCGTGTAAACAATTCCAAGCTTATCCGTGGTTTTCTTAAATGCCTTGGCAAAAAAACTTTCATAAAGCTTGATAATAAGATTCTGTTTTGCATGAGTTTCTGTAATCCCTGCTGTACAGAACATGACACTTTTGTAAAATTGATCAAGATCTTTCGTTTTCTCTTCGATATTTGTTTTATCCAGTTCCGTTAAGATCTTATCCATGGCTTGCGAAATGGCATTGTTCTGTACAAATTCATTACCGTAAAATAAAGCTTCAAACACGGGACGCGTGACAAGATGTTGCGCTAACATCTCAATCGCTTCCTCTTGCTTGATTTCACTGTTGACGTTGTTCTTTAATTCCTTATGGAATGCATCAAAGGCGTGAAAGGCTTCACTCTTTTCATCGGAAATCATATCTTTAAGATGATTGATATGGTTTTGAGCAATCTCAGCAACATTGTTCGCCCAAATGCCCCAATAATCCGTGATTTTAAAACTATCCAGAAAAATGGCTTTGACAAAATCAAAAAATTCAGAACGGCGGAATAGGTCTCCTTGTCCTCCAGATACCGATTGAGATTTGCTTTCTGCTGTTCCAATGACACGTCCAGAACTTTCTGTTTTGGATGGTATCGAGATCTCATCAACCGTTGTGGTAAGCTCTTTTAATTCATTGGCACGCTTAATCTCTATAATCTCAATCGTATGGCTGCTATCTTGTCCTAAAGACATTTGATTAATTGTCCGAGCAAGCCTTTCATCATGAGAATGTAAAGCATGCAAAACTTGCCAAACAACACGGTATCTCTTATTGTTTTTTAAAGCTTTTTTGGCTTCTAAGTGTGAAGGAATGATAATGGGTAAAATGATATAGCCCGTTTTCTTATTTGGAGCACGGCGCATCACACGCCCCACCGCCTGTATCACATCCACTTGGCTATTGCGTGGGTGTAAGAACATGATCGCATCAAGAGCAGGGACATCAATCCCTTCTGAAAGACACCGAACATTGCTTAAGATCCGACAAACATTGTTCCCAGCATCTCCTTTAAGCCAATCCAGTTCCTCATTGCGTTTTTTGACGCTTTGCGTTCCGTCAATATGTCTTACTTCACAGTTTAGAAAGGGAACGGTTTGAAGGAAATCATCAATATGAGATTTGATAATTTTATTAAAGAGCTTTGTTATATATTGAGAGGTATTGATATCTTTGCAAAAAGCTAAAGCACATTGCATGGGCTCTGTATCATCATCATCAACAGCGGCTTGCTTATCTATTTTGGTCAGGGCTCTATAACAGCCAATAATTTTTGCCGCATCATCTAAATCAATTTCACGGTTTTCATTGGCAATAATCTCCTGTATGGCTGGTGTGATATAGGTTTCATTAATACCCAAGACCACAATTTTGTAAGGAGTTAAAAGTTCATTATCGACAGCTTCCACGAATGTATAATGATGGAGTTGTTTGCCATAAAGCGTTTCATCGTCCATAGATGCGAGAACGGCATTAATCTCATCCGCCCGCCTTTTGGCAGTATCACTAAAGATACGCGGCGTTGCTGTCATGTAGAGACGTTTTTTACCACGAATAATGCTGTTATCATGAACCTTGATAAATTCAGATTCATTGTCTTCAGTTCCCAATGAAGCACCAGTGGTACGGTGTGCTTCATCACAGATGATTAAATCAAATTCGGGTAAACCATGCTCTTTTTGTGCATCCGAAATCACTTGGATAGAATGGTAAGTTGAAAAGACCACGGTCATTGCATCTGCTAGGGATTCACAAGCTTCTTTAGCAAGGGCTTGAGCATCCGTGGTAGCAGGGAGAACAAGATCTGATGTTTCCATGCCAACAATATCATCTTGGTTTTTACGACGCTTGCCTACTTTCGTATCAGAACAAACCGCAAAGGAACGCAAGGGCACTTGTGCATCGGCTGTCCATTCACGGATTGTTTGCGAGACTAAAGCCAGAGAAGGTACCAGAAACAAAACACGCTTGCCTTTCCCAGCAAGGGTTTCTGCTATCTTCAAACTGGTGAAAGTCTTCCCCGTACCACATGCCATAATCAGCTTGCCACGGTCTGCTTCTTTTAAACCTTCACAGACTTTCTTGATGGCTTCTTCTTGATGGGGACGAGGCTCTTTTGTTGATTTCAGAACAACTTCTTTTTTCGTTGCAAATATTTGCCAATCTATCCGACTGTTTTCCATATGACGAAGGTCAATACGATAAACGGGTATCGCTTGTCCTTTAATCATGGCATTCACATTGTCACTTAATTCCACTTCTGTGCTGTCAACGAGAAGTCGATATTTAAAGATGTCTTTTCCAGATGCCGCGATAAAGCTATCAATATCCTTTTTACTGATCTGATGGTCTGCTTGATAAAACTTACATTGAATAGCCACATAGCCCTCTTGATTGCGAAGCTTGGCAACCAGATCAATGCCGATATCATTTTTATTCCAACCTTCACGCTCTTTAGCCCATTCATAATAGCTCTCAACTTTTTCATATCGCCCATAGTGGAGAGGGTCATACATAAGATATTTTGTCACAAAATCTTCAAACACTTTCCCTCGTAGAGTATTTGAAGTTGTCTGTTCACGATAGGATTGTAAAAGGGAGCGTAAAGTGAATTGTTCATTATCAGACTTAATAGATTGCAGCATATTGTAATAAAAATCCCTTGCCTTATGAGATGATTAATAATCATCAAAAGAATCAAAATGAATTTAATTAAATGCATTTAAAGCAAATAACGATAAAAAAGGGAAAAAAACTGCTAAAAAAAGCCGATATTTTTTTCAAAAGGGGTCTTTAAGGCTGCTTATCAACAGCCCATGACATGGAATAAGATCAGCAAAGTAGTGAAATTTGCTATTCATTTCACGGGTTAATCAAGATAAATGTACTATGGGCTTTAATATATCAGAATGAGTATTTTGATAAGTTTATAGATAGGTTTTGAAGGTGTTTAAAACCCTCAAAATACCTTCAAAACTCCTTTAAATATATATCATAGATTGTATTTACGTGTTGTGTTTAATATAGGTTGTTTGTTTAAAATATTAACCTATTGAAATATAATGACTTTTATTTTTCGATTGAAAAAAATATATAAAGGGGGGTAAAAGGAACCCTCAAAATACTCAAAACCCCTAAAACTCATAGATTAGGCGTCTTTTGAAGGTTCACTCTATGAATGCAAGGGGATATGGTTGAGCAAACTTATCCTTTATATTTATGGGGATATTGATGTATT
>NZ_JBHINR010000051.1:0-1020 GCF_042195105.1 Bartonella sp. CL436QHHD
CCTTGCCAAGCAGGATGAAAAGACAAAAGTTATCAATATTGGTACAGAAGTAGAAGGTACAGAACTCAATATTGCAAATAAAGACAAAGTAGATCGGACACTTTCAGGTGTTAAGGCAGCAGAGAATGACAATGAAGCAGTCAATAAAGCGCAGCTTGATAAAAGTCTGAAGGATCTTTCCAGCAGTCTTCAGTCTGATGATTCAGCTGTTGTTCATTACGATAAAAAAGCTGGTGATAATGGCGGCATTGATTACACGAGTGTGACTTTAGGTAAAGGTAAGGATGCAGGACCAGTTGCACTTCATAATGTTGCCGAAGGTAATATTGCTAAGGATTCAAGGGACGCAATTACAGGTGGTCAGCTTTATTCCTTAGGGGACAATGTTGCAACTTATTTAGGTGGTGGCGNTGCCGAAGGTAATATTGCTAAGGATTCAAGGGACGCAATTACAGGTGGTCAGCTTTATTCCTTAGGGGACAATGTTGCAACTTATTTAGGTGGTGGCGCTGAATATAAGGAAGGTCAATGGAGTGCTCCAAGCTTTAAAGTTAAAACTGTCAAAGGTGATGGTAGTGATGTTGAAGATAAGGAATATAAAACTGTAGCGGAGGCATTGGCTGGAGTTGGTGCTTCCATCACCAATGTTCGCAAAGAGATTAACAATGAAATTACTAATGTTGTCAGTGATAGCCTTGCCAAGCAGGATGAAAAGACAAAAGTTATCAATATTGGTACAGAAGTAGAAGGCAGTGAAATCAATATCGCAAATAAAGACAAAGGGGATAGAATACTTTCCGGTGTGAAGGAAGCAACGAAGAATAATGAAGCAGTCAACAAAGAGCAACTTGATAAAAGTTTAGAGAAGCTTTCTAACAATCTTCAGTCTGATGAATCGGCTGTTGTTCACTATGATAAAAAAGATGGTGATAATGGCGGCACTAATTATGCGAGTGTGACTTTGGGTAAAGGTAAGGGTTCTGCATCTGTTGGTTTGCATAATGTTGCCGAAGGTCAGAT
>NZ_JBHINR010000063.1:0-1332 GCF_042195105.1 Bartonella sp. CL436QHHD
CACAACCTTATTAAGGTCCGGTACTCCACATTCTAAAAGTATTTTATTTCTCCATAATGCTGGAGAAAGTGAGGGAATTGAATTAACACATCCAGTGATACTTAACAGAGCTATACAACTCAACAGTTTTAAGATTTTCTTCATTTTTCCCCTCCTTCAGTGGGTTTCTTTACGATAAAACAGCTCATAAACCTGTTGATATTTTCTGTCACCGCTGCTTAAAACAACGGTGACCAATATTGAGATGATGGATTGAGAAAACAATCCCGCCATTCCAAGCAAAGGCACGGAGGGCGGATTGTTGGTCATCACAAACAGCAAGACTTAAGGATAGCATTCATATTGTTCTGGATGCTTTTTACAAAAAGGGCTGTTTAAGCGCTTCTTGACACTGGGCCTCGGGATCACAGCACCTGGACGACAAATGGGAAGGTTTTCGGCTTTATGATTTACACACCAAGTTCCCCCTCCCACTTTATCACGAAAACCTGATTGAATCNGGCCTCGGGATCACAGCACCTGGACGACAAATGGGAAGGTTTTCGGCTTTATGATTTACACACCAAGTTCCCCCTCCCACTTTATCACGAAAACCTGATTGAATCATACAAGCTTCTATGGTTGCTATTGCATTGTAGCTGAGCTTTCTGCTTTCTGGATCAGTACCATAAGGGGTTGGCATACCGCATTCTAACAAGGCTTTTCCTACCTCAGTAAAATCAGTAACACCATTTTTCTCCCACGTAGCTATCTCTCCTAGAGGAGGTTTATCGATATTACATCCAGTTACACTCACCAAAACTATTCCACTTAATAACTTTAAAATGTGTTTCATTTTTTACTCCATGATTTACTTAAAGGAAATTGTTCATGATGAGATGAGCCGTAAAACTTTTGGCATTTATAACCCACATCTCCAAGACAGGTATGGGAGCTTATGGGATTTGTAGCCACTCTCAACCATTCTGTCCAAACGTTACTGCCAGCAGGGAGTGTCCCGTAGGTATAGCCATTGCCGCCAATAATTCTGCTGACAAAGTCATATCTATTCCCATCAAAGCCAATAGTGGTTTGTTTGCCGTCACTCACATAACCTAACAGACCGGATGCAACTATAAAACATTAAAGGCTGGTCCATAGAGATTGATAGTCGTGTTTTCGTTGGCTATACCGTGAACACCTTCTTGTTTGAAAGAATTCAGCATATTCCCTAATGTCATGGTACCACGGCTATGGCCATAAAATTCTAACCCTGTAAGACCATAGCTATACATCAAATCTTTTGCTTCTTGTGTTGAATTGGTCAAACCCCAAAAGTTATTTTCCATAAAC